>PMMM01000133.1 GCA_003162245.1 Phycisphaerales bacterium | reverse complement strand
TACGACGGCGAGCTGATCGCGGGGGGCTGGTTCACAACCGCTGACGGCGTCAGCGCGAACTACGTCGCCCGCTGGGACGGCACGAGTTGGCAGCCGCTGGGGGTGGGGACGGACACCATCGTTTCCGCTCTGACGGTCTACGACGGTGAGCTGATCGCGGGGGGCTGGTTCACCACCGCTGGCGGCGCGAGCGCAAACCGCATCGCCCGCTGGGACGGCACGAGTTGGCAGCCGTTGGGGACAGGGGTGAGCGGTACCGCATACCCCGCCGTTGTCGCCCTGACGGTCTACGACGGCGCGCTGATTGCAGGGGGCCAGTTCACCATGGCCGGCGATGTGAGCGCGAACAACAGCGCCCGCTGGGACGGCACGAGCTGGCAGCCGCTGGGGACGGGGATGAGCAGCTACGTTCTCAGCGTGACGGTCTACGACGGCGCGCTGATCGCGGGGGGCGGCTTCACCACCGCGGGCGGTATCAGCGCGACCTACATCGCCCGCTGGGACGGCACAAGCTGGCAGGCGCTGGGGACAGGAATGGGCGGTATGCCCCTTTTGAACGTTTACGCCTTGACGGTGTACAACGCCGAGCTGATCGCGGGGGGCGATTTCACCACTGCCGGCGGCAACGTCTCGGCGTACTGGGCGCGCTGGGGCTGCGCAGCGCCCGCCCCCTGTCTCGGCGACACGAACTGCGACGGCCGCGTCACTTTCGCGGACATCGATCCGTTCGTCGAGGCGCTCGCCGGAGAGTCCGCGTGGACGCATGCGCCGTGCCCGTGGCTTAACGCCGACTGTAACGCCGACACGCACGTGACCTTCGCCGACATCGACCCCTTCGTCGCACGGATCGGGACAACCTGTCCGTGAATCGCGGCGGTCCGGGCGGCGGGCGGCCAAAGTGGCAGGCAGCCGGGTTTGCGGGCGACGGCGGGGACTTGAGGCGCCGCGATCGGGCTCCACGAGCGCGGTAGAGCTGCCAATCTGACCCGGGGCCGATTTGCACGCTGCGTGGGGGGCAATCAGTAAGTCTTTTTGCGGGCGGGAGATGTGCGCGGGCTGGGCGGCGCGGGGTTTGGCACGCCAGTTGCTCCTTGGGCGGGCGGCAGACAACGAAACGTGCGTTGGGCTACGACGAAGTGCTTACAGACAAAAGAAGGAGGTTAACGATGTGGCCAACGATTCGGATGAACCGCTGGTCGGCGAGCCCGTTCGACGAGTTGCGGCGGCAGATGGACCGGGTGCTCGACGACTTCAACGTGGGACTCGCGCGGCCGGGCCCGCTGTCGCGGGCGGTGTACCCCGCCCTCAACGTGTGGGACGCGGGCGACACGTTGTGCGTCGAGGCTGAGATTCCCGGCGTGGCCAAGGGCGACCTGGAGATCTATGCCATCGGCAATGAGCTGACGCTCAAGGGACGGCGTGCCGAGCTGAGCGGCGAGAAGCTGACGTACCATCGGCAGGAGCGGGGCGCGGGCGAATTCACGCGCGTGATCACGTTGCCGACGGAGGTCGATGCCGACCGTGTGGACGCCGTGCTCAGGGACGGCGTGCTGAGCGTCCGGCTACCCAAGGCGGAGAGCGCGAAGCCGCGCAAGATCGCCTTGAAGGCGGTGTGAACGCACGCGACGCAGACCGGACAGATCAAACGGAAAACCGAAAGGAGTCATACGCATGGCAACTGAGACCAACATCCAGAAGCGTGAGACGCCGCTCGCCCAGACCGAGCCGGTCCGGGGCGGGCCGCTCTATATCCCGGCGGTGGACATCGCCGAGCGGGGCCACGAGCTGCTGCTGATGGCGGACATGCCCGGGGTGCGGGCGGACGCGGTGGACATCCAGTGCGAGCGCGGGACGCTCACTATCCACGGGAAGGTCGAGCCGCGCCAGGACGTGGAGCATACGAATTACCTCCTGCGCGAGTACGGCGTCGGCGACTTTCGCCGGACGTTCCAGATCGGCGAAGGGATTGACGCGGCGAAGATTGCGGCCGAGTTGCGTGAGGGGGTGCTGACGGTGCATTTGCCGAAGGCACCGGAGCTGATGCCGCGGAAGATCGCGGTGAAAGCCAACGTGTAGCGCGCCGCCGCCGCGGGTTGCGCAGCGGCGGCCGGCCGACCTCCGCGCGGGCGCGCGGGCACTGTCGGCCGGTACGGCGTCTTCGCTCCGTGGATTGATCCGCGCGCCTACCAGCGGGCCCGGTACACCTCGATCGTTCCGAAATCGCGCGTCGTAAAGCGATCGACCAACACGCCGCCCCGCTGCACGATGTAAATGTCGAGGTACCGGTTTGCCAACGCCTCTGCGAGGTCGTCCGCCCAGGTGTGCTCGGTGTCGCGGTTGGCCTCGGTGCGGCGTGGCCCGAGGCCGCCGAGCGACACGCACCGGTCCGACGTGCGCACCAGGTATTGTGGATCGAATCGCATCAGGCGGCTCCGCAGCGTCGGCGCGAAGGCCTCGACACGCAGGCGCGGCTCGTCGATTTCGCTTAGGAAGGGGCGGTCGTGCAGGCCCGTCCACAGCACGAGCGGCCCGGTCACCCGAGCGCCGGCCGGAATCTGCGCGGCAATCCGCTGGCAGACGCGGCCGTAGTCGGCTTCTCGGTAGGCGTAGGCCATGTAGGCGTTGCCAGCTACCTGGTTCGCCGCCGCGACGACGAGCAGACCCGCCCCCAAGACGCGTCCGGCGCTGCGGCCGCGCCCCTGGCCGACAACGGGCGCGCGATTCCACAATCGTGCGGCCAACAGCACGATCAGCATGGCGAACCAAGGGGACAGAACGACCAGGTAGCGGTGCGCGGGCATCTTGATCAGCAGGAACATGAGCATGGCATGCCCGCCGATCAGCACGAGGGCCCAACGCTGCGCCGTGAACCGCCGGATGAACGCGTAGACTAGGCTCGCGGCCACGACGAGCAGCCAGGGTCCGCGGTGTGTCGGCTGGAAGTAGCCCCGCCAGCGACGGGCCTCGCGTACCAGCGGTGTCACCGCGCCGCCCCCCTCGAGGTTCGTATAGAAGCCGCCGAGCTGCTCGATGAAGTGCACGTCGTGCCGGGCGTGCGCATAGGCCACGTATGCGAAGAATGGTGCTGCGGCCAGAACGCCAGCAAGCCCGAACCACGTGATTGCGATCCAGGCGCGCCGCGTGAATCGGAGCGTGCCCAGGATCAAAACCAAGGCGAGAAAAACCACGATCGCCATATTGGGGTGCGTGTAGCAGCCGACGGCTCCGATGACGCCGGCCGCCGCACAGCGGACGCTGCTGTTGCGCGCGAGGCCGTGGGCGAGTAGCGCCAACATCCAGACGCTGGCACAGAGCAGGTAGATTTCGGGGCGCACCATCCGCGCTGTCAGGAAGAAGTGCGAATCCACGACCAGCAACAGCGCGACCAACCCCGCGAGGTCGTGGGATAGCCACGTGCGCATCAGATAGAACACGCCCCACGCCGCCACCAGCCCCACCAGCACGGACGCAAGTCGGCCGGTGGCCAACGAGAACCCGCCGATCCGGTAGAGTGCCGCCAGTGCGAGACTCTGCGTCACCCGTGGCTGCACGAAGGCACGATCGATGCCGTAGCGGGTGTGAATCACCGGGTTGCGTAGTCTTCCTTCATACGCCAGCGCAAAGCCGGTGCACGCTTCCCAGCTTTCGTCCATGATGGCCCGGGGGACGGCGGTGAGCAGGGGCAGCGCCTGCGCCAAGTGCACGACGGCGATCGCGAGAATCCACAGCAGCCCCTTCCGCCGAGTTCCGGCTGCGGGTGTACACGCCACCGGGCCGGTCGCCGACCGGGACACGGCATCCGTCATGCCTAGTGGGGGTGAATCCGCGTCGCGCGACCGAAATAGCGCGCATGCCCCGCATCCCGAGTCCATGTCGCACGTCTCCGGTCCGATGCCGAATGCGGTCGCCTGGCCGGCACTCGCCGTTCGGACCAAGTCCTCCCATCCCAGAGCGTGCGTGGTGCAGGGGGACCGCCAGGTGGGCATGCGCCAGTGGTGGCGCGAATTGCGCTCCTTGCGGGCCGTCCGGTATCGACACCTCCCGGCGTTGCTCCCGTCGTGACCTGCGTTCAAGGTCTGTCGCTGTCCGTACACCAACAGTCTACCTCAAAAGAGGGTAATGCGGCGGGCACGCGGCGAAAAAGTGGGGATTCTCGGGCTAACGCGCCGGGGACGGGTTCCAAGGACGCTTACGGGGGCCGGTCATGCTCCCTCAGCCTGCCACCTCCACCGGCGGCACAGCAGCGGTCCGAATCGCTGAATAGCCTCTTGGGTCAGGGCTGAGGCGCTTCGGGGGCGCGCAGGCTTCCTGGCCCGCGGAAGCTCGCGCGTGGGGCCGATAAGGTCTCCGGTCTGAGAGTGAGGCGGGGCGGGGAGGGGGGTAACCCCCGGCAAAAGTACCCACACTAGTAGGCGGGCCAAGCGTCCGAGCCGATGACTCAAACAGTCAAATGGCTGGGCGCGCGACAACGCGGCGAACCGCAATGTCGCGCTCCCGCAGCGCCTACGGCTGCGAGCGTAGCAGGGCACGGGGGCAGACTATTTGGGGACCAGGTTGGCGTGACAGCGCCTTACTCGGACCATACGTGGACTGCGGACACCGGCTGGGCGCGCATCCGTCCGGTGCGCGACGGATTCGTGGTCGCGCTGGCGCTGCTGGCCACCGCGTGCCTGAGCATCACGCTCCTGTACGGAGAAGCGCACCGGGCGTATACGGCGGAGGTGCGGAATAACCTGGTGCGGAAGGCGCAAGCCGCGGCCGCGCTAATCGACGGGGATCTGCACCGCACGTTCACAGACCCGGCCCAAGAGGAGAGCGAGGATTATCGGCGCGCCGTGGCGCCGCTGCGGCGCATGCTCCTGGGCGTGAACGGTTTGCGGTTCCTGTACACGGTGGCGCTGGTTGATGGGAACGTCCACTTCATCCTCGACGCCACGCCGCCCGGTGACGCCGACCACGACGGGGTCGAGGACCACTCGGCGGTCATGGAGCGTTACGACGCGCCCGACCCGGCGATGCGGGCCGCACTACGGGAAGGGCGTCCCACGGCCACCGAGAAGCCGTATGTCGATCGCCGGGGAGCATTGCTGAGCGGGTACGCGCCGTTCTTCGACTCGGCCGGCCGACAGGTCGGCGTCGTGGGCGTCGACATCACGGCGGCGGAGTACGGCCAGCGGCTGGCGGCGCTGTGGCGGGCGGCGTGGTGGGGTGTGCTGCCGGCCGTTGGGGTCAGCCTGCTGGCGGGCCTGGGGGTGCACCACCTGAGGCGAAACGCGCTGCGTGCGGAAGCGGTCCGGCGGCGAAGCGAGACGGCGTTGCACGCGAGCGAAGAGCGCTACCGGAGCATCGTCGACGACCAGACGGAGCTGATTTGCCGGTTCCGGCCGGACGGCACAGTGACATTCGCCAACCAGGCTTATTGCCGGGCCTTTGGGCACAAGCGCGAGGAGTTCATCGGTCAAAACATCTTGACGACGGTTTCGCCGGAGGGGCGTCTGGCGATCGAGCGCCACATGAGTGCGTTCACGCGGGCGCAGAACATACACACGTACGACTATCCGATGTGCGGTCCGGACGGGACAAAGGCGTGGTATCACTGGACGGTGCGGGCGTTTTTCGACGAGCACGGCCAATGCGTGGAGCTGCAGTCGGCGGGGCGCGACATCACGCAGCGCAAGCAGTCTGAGGACGCGCACAATTTCGAGCGGGAGCAGTTGCTTTCGATTTTCGACAACACGGACGAGCCGGTGTACGTCAGCGATCCGGACACGCACGAGCTGCTGTACATCAACGAGGCGGTGCGCCGGCAATGGGGCAACGGGGTGGGTCAGAAGTGCTACCGATTCCTGCAAGGCCTGGACGCGCCCTGTCCGTTCTGCACGAATGACCGCATCTTCGGTGAAAACGTCGGGCGGCCATACGTCTGGGAATTCCAGAACACCGTGAACCGGCGGTGGTACCGGTGCATCGACAAAGCGATTCGCTGGCCGGACGGCCGGCTGGTGCGCTACGAAATGGCGATCGACATTACGGAGCGCAAGCAGGCGACGGAGCAGCTCCAGCTCGCGCAGTTCTGGATCGACCGGGCCATGGATCCCATGTACTGGCTCGATACGACGGGGCGGGTCATCTACGGCAATGAGGCCCTTTGTCAGTGCCTCGGGTACACGCGCGACGAGCTGCTATCCATGAATGTCCGCGACTTCGACCCCGACCTGACGCCGACGGAATCTGCGCAGAAGGCGCAGGAACTCCAGGAGCGGCGTTCGATGCAGCTCGAACGGCGGCACCGTCGTAAGGACGGCACGTTCGTGCCGGTCGAGATTACGGCCAATCACCTGGAGTTCGGCGGAAAGGTGTACGCGTTCGTCTTCGCGCGAGACATCTCAGAGCGCAAGCAGGCCGAGCAGGAGCTGCGGGCCCACGGCCTGGCGCTGCGCGTTGCCAACATGGAGCTCGAAGCGCAGAAGCAGCAATTGCAGGCGCAACAAATCGAGCTGGAAACCATCAACCAGCAGTTGGAAGCCGCCCGCCTGGCGGCAGAGGTGGCCAATCAGACCAAGAGCGCGTTTCTGGCCAACATGAGCCACGAGATCCGCACGCCCATGACCGCGATCCTCGGGTTTGCCGAAAACCTGCTCGATGCCGGCCTGCCCGAGCCGGAACGGGCGGAGGCAGCGCGGACCATTCGGAGAAACGGCGGGCACCTGCTGGAGATTCTCAACGACATTCTGGATTTGTCCAAGATCGAAGCGGGGCGGCTGGACTTGGAGCGCTGCCGCTGTTCGCCCGTCGAGCTCATCGCGGACGTGTGTGCGCTCATGCAGGTGCGCGCCGCCGAGAAGGGGCTGCGCCTCGAGGTTGAGTACCGTGGGCCGGTGCCGGAGACGATCGAAACCGACCCGACGCGGCTGCAACAAATCCTCTTGAACTTGGTCGGCAACGCGCTCAAGTTCACCGAACAGGGGGAGGTGCGCATCGTGACCGCCCTGGTCACTCCGCGCGACCTCCCGCGTCCCGCGCTGCAGATCGACGTGATCGACACCGGCATCGGCTTGTCGCCGGAGCAGATCGCCCGGCTCTTCCGACCGTTTGCGCAGGCGGACAGCTCCACAAACCGGAAGTTCGGCGGCACGGGGCTGGGGCTGGCGATCTGCCAGCGCCTGGCGCGGCTGCTGGGCGGCGACATCAGGGTAATCGAGTCGAAACCCGGGGTGGGCACCCGCTTTCGGGCCACCATTGCCGCCGGTGCGCTGGAGGGTGTGCCGCTGCGGGACGGTGACCACCGGGCCGCAGCCGCGGGCGGCGAGGCCGCGGCGCAAGGGCCGTCGGGGGCAGGCCGCCTGCCGTATCGCGTTCTGCTCGCCGAGGACGGACCGGACAACCAGCGCCTCATCTCGTTCATCCTGCGAAAGGCCGGCGCGGACGTAGTCACTGTTGCGAACGGGCAGCTCGCCGTCGACGCCGCGCTTGCGGCGCGCGAGGCGAAGAAACCGTTCGACGTGATCCTCATGGACATCCAGATGCCCGTCCTGGACGGGTATGACGCCGTGCGGCTTCTGCGCAGCAAGGACTACGCCGGCGTGATCATCGCGCTCACCGCGCACGCGATGGCCCAGGATCGCGAGCGCTGCCTGCAAGCGGGCTGCGACGACTATGCGAGCAAGCCGATCGACCGGAACGTCCTGATCGGAACGATTCGGCGGTGCGCCGAGCAGCATGGCGTCCGCACAGCGGCGACGCGCACGCCCCCCACGCACGTCGAGCCGCCCCGCGGGTAGCCCACGCGCTGCCGCGGACGCGCTATCGGGACTCAATCACCCGGCCCGTATTCTCCATAACAACGCAGCCCGGTTGCGGCTGCACCCTGCTGGATTCGGCCGTTCGGCCGCGAACCGGCGTGTGCACGGCCGAAAATGTAGCTGCGAGAGTGTTGCGAGGGCGTCCGAGCGCACACCGGGCAGTAGCGCGCCCCGCCCGCCTCCGCCCTCCGCCGCGCCCACGGCGCTATCAGGCCACGCAACCTCGCCCTCTTCCGCGTACGCGCGCCGCGCCGACCGGATCCCCCGGCCACGGCACTTCGCTCACGTCCCACGCACTCTCCACACGCTCTCCTACCGGCGCGCTGGCCCCGCCGGGTTTCACGATGGCGACATCGTACCTACCCCAGCGTCCTCGTCGTCAACCGCGGCCGGCTCGCGCCCCCAATCCGAGCCGCGACCGGCAGCGATCCCGCCCGCGAGCGTCCTGTCCACCTCGTGCTGCGCTCGTTCCCACCCCCCGGCGCACCTCCTTGGCCTCCGTCCGATGCGGTACGACGCGTGGTACAATGGAAATGAGTTGGTGAGCGACTATGAGGACTAAGAGCTTTGACTGCATCGAGAGCAAGCGCGCCGCTCAGCGCCAAATCCGAGCGCAGGTTGCGGGCGTGACGCCTGCGCAGGAGATCGACTTCTTCCGCGCCGGCCACGAGGAGTTCGCCCGCGCGCTCCCGGCGGCCCGACCACGCGATCCAGCCGCCCCGCGCTCCTCATCCGAACCACCGGCAGGGAGCGACTCGCGCGCCCAAACTCCGCGCCGCGACTATGGCCCCGTGACGGATTGACAGACGGTCTGCTCTATGGACAGGCGGCTTCTGAGACAGCTTGCGTTCGCGGTCGCGTGTGTCGCGGTCCCCGTCATCGCCCTGCTCACGACCACCTGGTATTTGTTCGACCGATCGCCGGTCCCGCGGAGCAAGCTGAGCCAAGTCATGCCCGGGATGCCTCAATCGCAGGTGCGGTCGCTCCTCGGCACGCCGGCGGGTGTCTGGCCCGACGGCACCTGGATATACGCGAAGAAGTCATCCTGGCCAGTGGTCCGTGTTAAGTTCGACGGCGCCGGCAACGTGGTCTCGTGCGTCTTCGATAACTGACCGAACCAACCCCCCGGCCAGCCGCGTTCACGCGCCCCAAATCGCGACCCGAACGCACAGCGCCAGCAAGCGTGCCTCGCCCTGCATCTCGCGTGAGCTCTGAAGCCGAACAATTCCGCCCGCGCCATGCCCACGTCCGAAAAACATTGCTGCGGCGCGCAAGACTCTTCGTTCGTGCGCGCGCACGAAACGCCTCCCCAACATTCCGCCCGTTGTCGCCCAACCTCCCCCGCCCCGCGCTGTCTCAATTACTGGTAGAATCGAGATACCAAAGCCTCGGGCGGTTTTTGGTGAAGGAGTCTGCCATGTTGTCCAAGAAATTGCTCCTGTCCGTCGTCCTCGTCGCCCTCGCCTTCGGCAGCCCCGCCTTGGCCGGCGACTGGGGCGTCCGGTTCAGCTACAACGGCGGCGGCTACTACTGCCGCGACTACGGCGCGTCGTACGTCTACGTCGACCGCTCGCCGGTCGTCTACTACAACGACTATGCCCCCGTCGTGACCTACTGCGATCCGCCGGTCGTCTACGACCCCCCGGCCGTCGTTTACCGCTCGTATGGCCCGCGGGCCAGCGTTGTCTATCGCGACTACCCGCGCTACTACGGCGGCGGCTACTACCGCGGCTACGCTCCGTCGGCCCGTGTGTCCGGCTCGTTCGGCCACTATCGCGGCTATGACCGCGGCGGCCACTACGGCGGCCGCGTCCATTACAGCCATCACTAGCGCGGACTCTGGGTAAGCGGCGCGCAATCGTCCAACGTGGCTCGGCCGCCCTCGGCCCTGGGGATTGCTCCCCTGGCCGATGGCGGCTGGGCCGCATGTGTAACCCCCGCTACTCCCGTCGCTCCTCGTTGGGCTGACTTGCCGCCGCGCGCCTCGGGGATACCGGCAGCAGCAGCACACGCAGAGTGACGCGCCCGCCCTGTGCAAAGCTCGTGGTCGCCGGCCCCGGCCCGCCCGGTCCACCACCCAATTCCCCCGCCCCCGTAAACAGCAGCCCCAGCATCTGGTCCGTCAACTCGTGTGACCACACCGCCAGCGACGCGGGCGCCGGCACGCTGTTGGCATCCATGACCTTCGCGACCGCCGCTCGGCTCGCCGGCGAACGCGGCGACGCAGCCTCCGGTTTCTTCTCCGGCCCGCGCCCCGCAGCGGCCGGTTTCTCGCTGCTGGGCTGGCCGGCGCGCTCTTCTTTGGGCGTGCGCTTCGCCGCCGCCGCTCGTTCGTCTTTCGCCTGCGTGGCGCACGCCGGTGCCGCTGCCGGTTGAACGACATTCCCATGCTGCATCGCCCCGCCCTGCATCTCAGCTTGTGCCGGCAGCGCGGCCCCGCCGGCCCGCGTACCCACCTGAACGTACACGCCCTGCGGCGCCTGACCTTCAAGCTGCCCGATACGCCCGGGCAGCTCGGCCACCGGAATCCCGAAACTCTGCGCCACCGGGCGGGCGGACGCCGGCACCACCATGTCACGGTCGGCCTCTGCGCCCACTAGCGCGTCCTGCGGCAATCCCGCCGCCGAACTCGTCGCCGCCCAACTCCGCAACATCGCCACCGCCGCAGCGTACTCCGCGTCGTCGCGCGGCTGCACCACGACGCGGACCAGCGGCGCGCCGCTCCCGGCCAGCTCGCCGGCCTCGCGCCGCTCTTTTTCGCCGAGCAGTTGTTCGCGGTAAGCCGCACGGTCCGCGCTCCCCGCAGCAACCTCCGGCTTGGGCGCGGCGAGTGTCCTCGTTATCTCGCCGACGTCCCCCGGCGCCAGCTCNNCGCCAGCTCGCGCGCCGCCACCCCCAGCTTGTCTACAGCCGTCGGCGCCGGCGCCGCCGGTCTCGCCGCCTGTAACGCGATCGGCGCTGGCGACCGCCGCCCGGCCTCGTACCCGATCCACACGCCCCCGACCAGCACCGCGGCCGCCGCGGCGACGCCGCCCGCGAACCGCACGACCCACGCTCGGCGAACCTGCCGCGCGCGTTCTGACCGGAGCTGCCGCTCGGCCTGCGAGACAATCGTGCTCGTCACCGCGGCCGGCGCCAGCACGCGCGGCAGCGCTCCGAGCTGCGCCGAAACACCGCGCAGCTCCTCCAGCAGCGCGCGCGCCTCGGCCGATTCGGACAAAAGGCGCTCCACCTCCTGCGCACGCTCCGCGGCCAGCTCGCCGTCGAGGTACGCCGACAGGTCCTCGCCCAGTTGTTCGCGTTCACGCCCGGTCAAGCGCCGCCCTCTGATCGTGCAGAAGCTCGCGGAGCATCATCCGGCCGCGGTGGATCCGGCTTTTCACCGTCCCGACCGGAACCTCGAGCACCTCCGCAATTTCCGCGTAATCCATGCCTTCAATGTCCTTCAACACCACCGCCGCCCGGAATTCCTCGTCCAGCCAGGCGAGCGCCTCCGCGACGCGCTGCTGCAACTCATCTTCTTCAACCGACGGGCCTGCGGCGCAGTCCCGACTCGCCGCGACCGGCGTCGACGCCTCCGCGTCGCCATCCCGCCCCCGGTCCAGTGACCGCACCGGCCGCCGACCCGCCGCGCGCCGCTGCGTCATCGTCGCGTTAATCGCGATCCGGAACAACCACGTGTAGAACCCGGACCCGCCGCGGAACCGCGGCAACGCCTCCAGCGCCCGCAGAAACGTCGTCTGCGTCAGGTCCTGTGCGTCGGCGTGCTGCCGACACATCCGATAACACGCGTTGAAGATCCGATCCTGGTAGCGCAACACCAGCTCGCCGAACGCCGCCGCAGACCCACGCTGGGCCCGCTGTACCAACTCGGCGTCGGTCACGTTCGTCTCGTGCGCGGAGCGATTCACGCCGATCTGCACCCCATTGGACGCCCGCCAGCGCCCGCGGTTCCCGCGCGCAGCCCGTTCCTCCGCGGCCACGCCGTTCCCGGCCAGCGCCGACGTCCGTAGATGATACCGCCTCGCAGCCCGGGAGTTGCCCCCCGTCGGAACCGGCGCCACCGCTCACACCGCGCTCAATCCGCCGGACCGCCGGCCGGCAACGACACGCCGAACAAATCCAGCGACAGCCGTTCGAGTCTCCGCCGCAACGCCGGCCGCGGGTCGCCCCGCAGCGCCGCGTGCACCGCGCACGCCAGGTTCGCCGGCGACAGCAGCATCGCCGCCGGGCAGCTCAAACCCGCCCGGCCTGCGACCCACCGCAGATCGCGCACTTGCCACCCGCTCAGCCCCGCCACGTCGGCCGCCCGGGCCAGGTAGTCCACGCGGCGGCTGCGACGACGCGGCTGGAGCAGCCGGTAGATCTGGTCGAGCACGACCACGAGCACGCACAGGCCCAGCAGCGTCAGCAACACCGCCGGAACGTTCGAATCGGAAGCCTGCCGCGCAAAGCCTTTCCGCAGCGCTTCCATCCCGGACACCCAGTCCGCCTCCGCCAGCAGATTCGTCATACACCTCATCGCTTCCACCCGGCCACCTCCTGCGGCGAACCCGCTGATCGTGCGGTCGGCGGCTCGCCCCGTTGCGTCCAACCCAACCGCGCGAGCACCCGTCGCCCCGCAAGGTACCAGCGCGCAAACCGCCCCGCCGATCCGCGACTACACGCCAGATGCACCAGAATCTGGTCCGCCTCGGCGTCCCCCGCGCCGGCCAGAACGTGCACCGCCGCGCGCTGCATCTCGGGCCAGGGCGTCGCGAGGCACCGCTCCAGATACCGGCGACGCTCGTCGTCGCTGAATCCAAGGTACCGTACCCAGTACGGCAGTCGCCCCCGAACCCCGGCCGGCAGCGCCTCCAGGGCCGCATCCGCCGCCAGGAACCACGCCGGCCGCCGCAGGTGCCGCAGCCCATGCTGCACCGCCGGGTCGCCGAGCAGATCTGTGTTCGCGACCAGCGCGACCAGTTCCGCCGGCCGCGTCCACGAATCCAGCACTGCCTGCGCCGGCGCACGCCAAGCCGGCTGGGCCAGCGCCAGCAGCAGGAACCCGGCCAGGCGCGGATTGTCCCACTCCCCCAGGTGCTGCGCCACCACACGCCCACACCGCGCGTGCGGATCGGACAGCATCTCCCACAGCCCTTCGCCCAGGTCGCGCGCCAGCCACAGACACCCCTCCAGAACGTCCAGCCGCCCGTGCAGATCGAACGTGCGCAACGCCTGCCGCAGCGCCGCCGCGACCTCGCCACGCTGCACCGCATCCGCCGTCAACGCAAACTCCGCGGCCCGCCGCAGCGCCCACGCCGCCCCCTCGCGAATGTGGGCCGACGGATCGCGCAGCGCCTCGGCTGCCAGATACGCAAGCTGCGCGCACGGCTGGTCCCCGAGCAATGCCAGCGCATTTTGCCGGGCCATCGGCAACGGGCTCTTGATGGCCGCCGCGATCCCCGCCCGGGTCAGCTCGGGACGCTTCTGCATCCGTTGCTGCTGCTCGGACGCCAGCCGGTGGTAATTCGCCACCAGCCCCGCCCACGCCGCCTCCCGCCGACGATCCAGCAACAACGCCGCGATGCGGACCACGTACTCCGGCTCCGCATTCGCCAGCGCCGCCGCCAGAATCTCGTCCGTCGGCGCGTCCGCCTCCCGCGCCAACCACTTGTACAGCAGCTCTACTCTGGCCATTCTGCCGCACCACCCGGCGACCGGCACTCGCCGCTCGCGAGCCGCCGGCGCACGTCGCGTCTGTACCCCGTTCTCCTGTTGTTTCATCGGCCCGCGGCGTGCAGCCCGTGATTTCCGGCCCTCCGCTCCGTTGACACCCCCCACCGCGACCGGGAAGCTGCCCGCATGAGTCCCGCGCCCGATATCCCGCCTGCCGCCGACGATCCGCGGCTCGTGACCAACCTCGCCGGCTTGCGGCTGCGCAACCCCGTCCTCACCGCTTCCGGCACCGGCGGTTATGGGCCCGAGTATGCCGGCGTCCTCGATTATCGGCGCCTCGGCGGCTTCACCACCAAGAGCGTCACCCGCGAGGAGCGCCCCGGCAACGAGCCCCAGCGCCTCGTCGAGGTCCGCGCCGGCCTGCTCAACGCCATCGGCCTCGCCAACGTCGGCCTCACGCGTTTCCTGCGCGAGAAGCTCCCCTTCATCCAGACGATGCCCACCGCCGTCCTCGTCAACGTCGCCGGACACCGCCTCGAGGACTACGTCGAGATCGCCGCGGCCCTCGACGAGCACCCCGCCGTCGCCGCCATCGAGCTGAACGTCTCCTGCCCCAACGTCGCCGACGGCCTCATGTTCGGCACCGACCCCGCCCTCCTCCAAAAAGTCGTCGCGGCGACCCGCCGCGTCCTCAAACGCGCCAAGCTCGTCGTCAAGCTCTCCCCCAACGTCACCGACATCGCCGTCTTCGCCCGCGCCGCGCTCGACGGCGGCGCCCAGATCCTCAGCCTCATCAACACCTACGTCGGCCTCAGCATCGACGCCCAAACCTGGAAGCCGCGCCTCGCCAACGTCACCGGCGGCCTGAGCGGCCCTGCGATCAAGCCCCTCGCGCTCTACAACGTCCACCGCGTCTACCAAACCGTCGCCCGCGCCGCCGGCGTCCCAATCATCGGCATGGGCGGCATCCAAAGCACGCCGGACGCGATCGAGTTCTTCCTCGCCGGCGCCTCCGCCGTCGCCGTCGGCACCGCCCTCTTCATCGACCCCACGATCCCCCTGAAAATCGCCGCCGGCCTCGCCGACTACCTCACCGCCCACAACCTCCCCCACATCTCCGCCCTCACCGGCCAACTCCAGCTACGCTGATCGCCCCGCCGACCGTCAGCCTTAGCGGGCCGAGCGATTTCGGAGTTTGAGGGCTTGAGAAAGCCTTCCTGCCCCCGCCGTTGGCGGTATAATGGACCCGATAACGCTTGTTCGGCAGCTTCGGCGGGTGCGACGGTTCGGGGAAACCTGACGCCGCCACCGAGTGCGGGTCAGTTCGGGGCCGCACACCGCCACACCCCACCGAAAGTACCACAGTAACGACGGAGAGAGTCGCGGATCCGGACGTGGGCGCGGACCGGTTGTGAAGCGCGTGACGCAACGGGCAGCGATCTGGAAAGGAATGGGGCTATGAACGGACGGAACATGATTACAGTGCTGGCGATTGGGGTTTTCCTGGTAGGCGTGACGGCCCAGGCGCCCGCCCAGCAGTGCGGTTGGCTGCTGGGCCAAGACTTGCCCGGAACCAGTGGCACCGTCTACGCCACGGCCACGTGGGACCCGGACGGCCCAGGGCCGGAGCCAGAACAGTTGGTAGTCGGCGGCGATTTCAGTACTGCCGGCGGCGTCACCGTGAACTACATCGCCCGCTGGGACGGCACGAGCTGGCAGCCGCTGGGGACGGGGATGGACTCCACGGTTTGGGCGTTGACCGTCTACAACGGCGAGTTGATCGCGGGCGGCTACTTCACCACCGCCGGCGGCGTGACGTGCAACCACATCGCCCGCTGGAACGGGAGCGTGTGGCAGGCGCTGGGGACGGGGATGAACTCCAACGTTTACGCCCTGACGGTCTACAACGGCGAGCTGATCGCGGGCGGCAATTTCACGACCGCCGGCGGCGTGACATGCCGCAAGATCGCCCGCTGGAACGGCACGAGCTGGCAAGCGCTGGGGACGGGGATCGCCGGCAGTGTCCCTCCGAACGTCAACGCCCTGACGGTCTACAACAGCGAGTTGATCGCGGGGGGCAACATCACCACCGCCGGCGGCGTGTCCTGCAACAACATCGCCCGCTGGAACGGCACGAGCTGGCAAGCGCTGGGGACGGGGATGAGCGGCGGTGGCTACCCGTACGTGTACGCCCTGACGGTCTACAACGGCGAGCTGATCGCGGGGGGCAACTTCACCACCGCCGGCGGCGTCACCGTGAACTACATCGCCCGCTGGGACGCCACGAGTTGGCAGCCGCTGGGGACGGGGATGAGTGGCACCCCATATCATGATGTCCTCGCCCTCACGGTCTACAACGCCGAGCTGATCGCGGGGGGCAAATTCACCACCGCCGGCGGTGTCGCCGTGAACCGCATCGCCCGCTGGGACGGTACGAGCTGGCAGTCGCTGGGGACGGGCGTGAGCGGCCCCACCAACCCGTACGTGTGTGCCCTGACGGTCTACAACGGCGAACTGATTGCGGGCGGTTTTTTCACGACCGCCGGCGGTAACGTCTCGGCGTACTCGGCCCGCTGGACCTGCACGGGAGCATGCTGCCAGCCCGATCGATCGTGCGCCGTGACGACAGAGGCGGTTTGCACTGGCGTCTGGCATGGGGAGTGGTCGAGTTGCAACCCGAACCCGTGCCCGCGGGCCGGCGATTTCGACGCCGACGGGGATGTGGACATCGAGGACTTCAACGCGCTTGCGGCGTGCCTGGCGGGCTGCCAGCAGCCGCTCGGCCAGGGCTGCGAACCCGGCGACATGGACGCCGACGGGGACGTGGACCTAGTGGACTTCGCCCAGTTCCAAAGGGCATTCGGGCAGTGAAGGCAACGTCGCTGCTCCGCCTCACGTAGCAGAATCGTAGATGCCGGCGGGTACTCGCGGTGGCGACGCGATCGACCGTCGGATGATCAGCAGCGACTGCGCCTGGTTGTCGGTCTTATACGCATCCTGTTTATT
>PMMM01000028.1 GCA_003162245.1 Phycisphaerales bacterium | reverse complement strand
CGGCGACCCGGCGCGGCGCGCTGTCCGGCGCATGACCGCCGCACCCGCCCAGGCGACGACCACGGCGGCGACCAGCCCCGCCGGCTGTGTGACTGTGAGTGTCGCGCTCAACCGACGACGAAGTCCTTCTCGGGATTCTTGACCACCAGCACCGGGCAGGGGGCATGTTGCACGATCCGTTCGGCGGTGCCGCCGATTAATACGTGTCGCAGGCCCGTTCGCCCGTGCGTGGTCACGACAATCAGGTCAATCGCGGCGCGCTCGGCGTAACTGCAGATCGTTGACCAGGGGCCGCCACAGAGCGCGTCGGAAACGACGTGGGGTAGGCTGGAGAACTGCTGCGCCACCAGCTCTTCCAGCCGCGAACGGCCGGCCGCGAGCAGCTCGTCGCTCGTGTAGGCCAGCGGTACCTCGGTGGGCAAGGTCATTGAGAAATCGGGCGCCAGCGAAGGCGGGATGACGTGGACCACGTGCAACTCGGCCTCGAAAAGCTCCGTGAACCCGCGGGCATAACGCGCCCCGAAGAGGGAAAGGGGCGAGAAATCCGTCGGCCAGAGAATACGTTTCGGTCGCACCATCATGGCCCACCACCTTCCATCTCGCAGGTGCCATCGTCCCCACTCAGTAGTATAGCCGCGCAGGGGCTCTGCGGGGCGCGGCTCCGGGCCGGGCGAGCGGCGCACGGGTTATGGCGGACGGAAGGGGCCCGTTATAATCCGCACGTCTCAAACGGGAGCCCGTTATGCCGGACAAGCGCCGCGAAGCGGACGAGAACCTCGAGGCACTCGAGCGCCTCGGCGCGACGCCCCCTCCAGGGCCTCCGCCGCCAAAGAAGAGTGGCCCGCCCGCAGCGCCCCGGGGCGAGCCGCGGCCCACTCCGTCGGCCCCAGCGGCTAAGCCTCCAACCCCCGGCCACGCGGCGGCGAAGCCCGTCGGCCAAAGCGGCTCGGCGGCGAAAGCAGCGGGAACGGCGGCGCCCACGCCAGCTGCGCTTCCCGAGCTTACGCTGCCCACCCCGGTCACGCCCGCCAGAGTCGCACCGGGACGGGCACCGGCGGGCACACCGGCCGGGAAGCCGCGCTACCGCTGCCTGCGGTGTGGGTACCCAATCGCGGAGGACCGCGGGCTGCGGTGCAACGAATGCGGACGTACCTTTGACCGGGACACGATGGAGTACTGGTTTGCCGGTGAGGAATCACAGCGATTCGAGCACATGATCTGGGTGACACTGGGCTGTCTGTTCCTCAAGCTCCTGCTGCTCCCGAGCCTGCTGATCGTGGCCCGGGTCGGAGGTGCAGTCGTGATCGCCTGGGGCTGCCGCGTCGCGATGCGCGGCAAGGCCGAGGGTCCCGGGAAGTTCTGTGCGATCGGCGGCCTGGCGATCGCGATACTCATGGCGCTCGGGTTCGCGTGGCTTGACGACCCACTGCCGTACTACACGTTTGACATGATTGCGGGCTGCCTGCTGCTGCTGGCGATGCTGCACGATCCGGTCGGGGGCGGCGTGGGCGGGGCGATGGCGGGGCAGCAAATCACGCCGATCCTGCTCTTCGTGGCCCCGCTGTTCGGTGTCGTTTGCTGGCAGGCCGACCACGTGTTCGGCTCATCCTTCGCGGGGACTCCAACCCTCGGAGCCCCGAGCACCAGCCTGCTCCAATCCTATCCGCCGCTGCGGTTCATCCTGCCGCACGTGGCGTCCGCCGGCGTGTGGATCTTCGTCTGGCGCGTGCTGGCGGGGACGCGGCGGATGCTGTTCGACGTCGACGAGGAGGAGAGCGCGTAGCGGCAGCCGCGCGGGCGTGCTGACCGCTGGGGCCTACGTGCCCTCGCCCGACGACTCCAGATACAACGCTTGTTCGCGCGAAAGCCGGTCGATGTTTACGCCCATCGCCTGTAGCTTCAGCTTGGCGACCTGATCCTCGATGCTCTTGGGCACGTCGTGCACCGCGACCGACAGCTTGCGGCCCTTCTTGACGATCCACTCGGCGGCCAGCGCCTGGGTCGCGAAACTCATGTCCATGACGCTCGCGGGGTGGCCCGTCGCGGCACTGAGGTTCACGAGCCGACCGTCGGCGAGCAAGTGAATGCTCTTGTTCCGGCTGATCCGGAACTCAGTCACCAGTGGCCGCACGTCCTTGATGACCTTCTGTGACATCTTGCGCAACGCCGGAATGTCGATCTCGACGTCGAAATGGCCGCTGTTGCAGACGATCGCGCCGTTCTTCATGCGGCGGAAGTGCTCGGCGCGGAGCACGTGCTTGTCGCCGGTGACGGTGATGAAGACCTCGCCGATTTCGGCGGCCGTGCTCATTGGACGCACGTCGAAGCCGTCCATGACCGCTTCGAGGGCTTTAAGCGGGTCCACCTCAGTGACGGTTACGATCGCGCCGGCGCCGCGGGCCCGCATCGCCACACCGCGGCCGCACCAGCCGTAGCCGGCGACGACCACGTGCTTGCCAGCCAGGAGCACGTCGGTAGCGCGGACGACGCCGTCGAGGGTGCTCTGGCCGGTGCCGTAGCGGTTGTCGAATAGGTGCTTGGTCGCGGCGTCGTTCACGGCGACGACGGGGAATTTGAGGATGCCGTCACGGGCCATCGCGCGGAGGCGGATGACGCCGGTGGTCGTCTCTTCCATGCTGGCGAGGATGTTCTTCGCGTCCTTCTGCCGCTGCGTTTGTAGTGTGTTCACCAAGTCCGCGCCGTCGTCCATCGTGATCTGCGGCTTGGTGTCGATGACGGCGTGCAGGTGGTCGTAGAAGACCTGCACGCTCTCGCCGCGGCGGGCGTAAACAGCAACGCCGAAGTCCTTGACGATGCTGGCGGCGGTGGCGTCCTGTGTGCTGAGGGGGTTCGAGGCGCACAGGGCGACCTCGGCGCCGCCGGCCTTCAGCGTGCGCATGAGGTTGGCGGTTTCGGAGGTGACGTGCATGCAGCAGCCCATGTGCACGCCCTTCAGCGGCTTATGCTTATCAAAACGCTCGCGGATGAGCGCCAGGACGGGCATGTCGCGGTCGGACCAGAGTATCTTCTTCTTGCCGTCGGGCGCCAGGTTCAAGTTGGTAACGTCGCAACGCCGCTTGGCCATGAGTTTTCTCCACGGTTGGCCCAGGCCCTACGAGCGCCCGCGCCGGGGACAAACGAAGCGGGGAGGGTACTCGATTCCCCGGCGAGAGACAACGGCGCACGGCACTGTGGCTCGTTCGCCGGTCGCTTGTCATCGCCCGCAGCCCCCTCTAGAATTCCGCCGCGCGCGCGGGTGGCGCGCTGCGCAAATCGTCGGGAACCGTACCGAAAGGAGATGCACTGATGGACAACAAGCTCGCCAACCCCGCCCCGCTTGGTCTGATGGGGTTCGGAATGACCACCGTGCTCCTCAACATTCACAACGCCGGGTTTTTCTCCGAGATCGACGGAATGATCCTGGCGATGGGCATCTTCTACGGGGGGATCGCGCAGGTTATCGCGGGCATTCTCGAATTCCGGAAGGGCAACACGTTCGGCCTGACGGCGTTCTGTTCGTACGGCCTGTTCTGGCTGACGCTGGTGGCGTTGATCCTCATGCCAAAGTACGGCTGGATCGGCAAGTCGCCCACTCCGTTCATGGGCTGGTACCTGTTCATGTGGGGGCTGTTCACGTTCTGCATGTTCTTTGGCACCCTCAAGAAGCCGAGGGCGCTGCAGTTCGTGTTCTTCTCGCTGTTCGTGCTCTTCTGGCTGCTGGCCGCCCGCGACTGGACCAGCGGCGAGCTGTCCCAATCGGTCGGGAAGGTCGCCGGGTACGAGGGCATCATCTGCGGTCTGAGCGCGATCTACCTGGCGATGGCCGAGGTGATCAACGAGGCCACCGGGAAGACCGTGCTCCCGATCGGTGCGCCTCCCTCCTCGCCGCCGCCCCGCTAAGCCTGCATCCGGCGGCGCCACGGCCGCCTTCATGCGCCGCATGATTCGGCGGCGACGCACAGTGACAACGAAGCCGGTGTGATCGCAGCCCTTACGGGGCGACGGCCACGCCGGCTTGTGTTAGCCACACCGCGTGACGATGGACGCGATCTAGCGGTTATCGATCAGGTTCTGCACGACGCTCGGATCGGCCAGCGTGGTTACGTCACCAATTTGGTCCGCCTGGCCCTCGGCGATCTTGCGGAGGATGCGGCGCATGATCTTGCCGCTGCGCGTCTTGGGCAGACCCGGGGCCCAATGGATCACGTCCGGACGCGCGATCGGGCCGATCTCCTTGCCCACGTGCACCATCAGCGTCTTCTTCAGCTCGTCGGTATACGCCTGCCCGACCTTCAGCGTCACGTACGCGTAAATGCCCTGCCCCTTGATCTCGTGCGGATAGCCGACCACCGCCGCCTCCGCCACCGCCGGGTGCGACACCAGGGCGCTCTCGACCTCCGCCGTCCCCAGCCGGTGACCCGACACGTTGATGACGTCGTCGATGCGGCCGGTGATCCAATAGTACCCGTCCTCGTCGCGCCGGCAGCCGTCGCCGGTGAAGTAGTAGCCCGGTACGCGCGTGAAGTACATCTCTTTGAAACGCTCGTGCTGGCCATAGACCGTCCGCATGATTCCCGGCCACGGCTCGGTGATGAAGAGCGCCCCGGACGCTGGGCCTTCTACGACGCGGCCCTGTTCGTCCAGGATCGCCGGCCGCACGCCGAAGAACGGCAGGGTCGCAGAGCCGGGCTTGGTGGGGATGGCGCCCGGGAGCGGGGTAATCAGGATGCCGCCGGTCTCCGTCTGCCACCAGGTGTCGACAATCGGGCAGCGCTCGCGGCCGATGTGCCGGTGGTACCACATCCAGGCTTCGGGATTGATCGGCTCGCCCACCGTGCCGAGCAGCTTGAGGCTCGAGAGGTCGTGGCCTTCGACCCACTTCTCGCCCTCGCGCATCAGGGCGCGGATCGCGGTCGGGGCGGTGTAGAACTGCGTGACCTTGTGCTTGTCCACGATGTCCCAGAAGCGGCTGGCGGTCGGGTAGGTCGGAATGCCCTCGAACATGACGCTCGTGGCCCCGTTGCACAGCGGGCCGTAGACGATATACGAATGCCCGGTGACCCAGCCGATGTCGGCGGTGCACCAGAAGATGTCGCCGTCGTGGTAGTCGAAGATGTACTTGTGCGAGACGCCGACGAACACCATGTAGCCCCCCACCGTGTGCAGCACGCCCTTGGGCTTGCCGGTCGAGCCGGAGGTGTACAAGATGAAGAGTGGATCCTCGGCGTCCAGCCACTCCGGCTCGCACTTGTCCGAGGCGTCCTTCATGAGGTCATGCCACCAGTGGTCGCGGCCGGTCTTCATGGCGGTCGTGATCTTGTCGCCCACGCGGCGGTAAACGATGCAGGTCTTGACGTGCACGCCCTGCTTGGCGGCCAGGTCCAGGGCCTGGTCGGCGTTGGCCTTGAGGGTGACGGCCTTGGCGCCGCGGAAGACGCCGTCGGTGGTGACGAGCGTGCCGCAGGCGGAGTCGACGATGCGGTCCGCGAGTGAATCGGGGGAAAAGCCGCCGAAGACGATGGAGTGGACCGCGCCGATGCGGGCACAGGCCAGCATGGCGATTGCCAGCTCCTTGACCATGGGCATGTAGATCGAGACGCGGTCGCCCTTCTTGACGCCGAACTTCTTGAGCACGTTGGCGAACTTGCAGACCTCGGCGTGGAGCTGGCGGTAGGTGAGCTTGGCTTCCTCGGTGGGCTCGTTGCCTTCCCACAGGATGGCGACCTGGTTGCCGCGCTGCTCGAGGTGGCGGTCCAGGCAGTTGTAGGCGATGTTGGTCTTGCCGCCCTGGAACCACTTGATCGCGATCTTATCCTTCCACTCGTACTCGCGGACCTTGGTCCACTTCTGCTTCCAGTAGAAGCCGCTGGCGACTTCGCCCCAGAAGCCGTCCGGGTCCTTGATGGACTTGTCGTACATCTTCTTGTACTCGTCCATCGACTTGATGTAGGCCTGCTTCGCGAAGGCGGCGGGAGGATTGTACGTACGGGCCGCGGCGCTGAGCTCTTCCTGTGGCATCGTGACCTCCTATGGGCGTTTACGTAGTTACGGGCTGCAAAATCGTCTACCCGCGCGGCGGGCTATCACCAGCTTGGGCATCCGCTCTGCCGTCAGCCGCATGGGTACACCATCCATCCGTCCCCGAAACCTGCCTTATAGCGGGCGGGCGGCGTGATCGCAAGGCCGTCGCATGGGACGTAACTCGCGACACGTCGAGTCGGAGACGATACTTGACAGCCCCAGGCTGACGGCGTATTCGGAGCGGCAATTCAGGAGGAGTTACGATGCCTGCTGCGGACCGATTGCGTTGCGTCGTCCTGGGCGCCTTGTGCCTCACGCTATTCGTGCTTCTCGGCTGCGAGCGGCAGCCGGCCCCGACCGATGGGGGCGGCACCACGCGGCCCGCCGCCGCAACTGGCTCGGCCGCGAATGAGGCGGCGGGCGGCGGAAAACCGGTCCTTATCGGTCATTTCGCTTCGATGACCGGCTCGGAGGCGACGTTCGGCCAGTCTACGGACGCCGGCATCCGGCTGGCGGTCAAGGAAGCCAACGCCGCCGGCGGAATCATGGGGCGGAAGATCGAGCTCAAGACCTATGACGACCAGGGCAAGCCACAGGAGGCGGGTACGGCGGTCACCCGGTTGATCACGAGCGACAAGGTCGTCGCCGTGCTTGGCGAGGTCGCCTCGTCACTCTCGCTCGCGGGTGGGCGCGTGTGTCAGCAATACGGCGTGCCGATGATCACGCCCTCGTCGACGAACCCGGCGGTGACGCGCACGGGCGACATGGTGTTTCGGGTGTGCTACACGGACCCGTTTCAGGGCGAGGTGTGTGCGCGGTTCGCCCGGGAGCAGTTGAAAGCCCAGACCGCGGCCACGCTGTACGACCAGCAGCAGGCCTACTCCAAGGGCCTCAACGACTACTTCAAGAAGTCCTTCACTGAGCTCGGCGGCACCATCACGACCGAGCAGGCCTATAGCGGCGGCGACCAGGATTACAGCGCCCAGCTCACCACGCTCCGCGCCACGCAGCCGGACGTGCTGTTCCTGCCCGGCTACTACACCGACGTGGCGAATATCGCGCTGCAGGTCCGCAAGCTGGGGATCACGGTGCCGCTGCTGGGCGGCGACGGCTGGGACTCGGACAAGCTGGCAAAGATCGGCGGGACCGCGATCGAGGGGGCGTACTACGCGAACCACTACGCCCCGGATGAGCAACGGCCCGAGGTGCAGGAATTCATTAAACGCTTTCAGGGAGAATTCAAGGGCGAAGTGCCCGACGGGATGGCCGCCACGGGCTACGACGCGGCGCTGATCCTGTTTGACGCCCTGCGGCGGACTCCGTCCCTGGAGGGCAAGGCGCTCGCGAAGGCGATCGGGGAAACGAAGGACTTCCACGGGGTGACCGGCACGATCTCGATCGATCCGGACCGCAACGCGAAGAAACCCTGCCTGATCGTCCAGGTGAAGAACGGCCAGACCACTTTCGTGGCGAGCTACATGCCGAAGTAGGGTAGCGCGGCCGCTTGCGACCTGCCGGCGGCGGAATGATGGGGGCGAAGGCCGGATTCCGCCGGCAGGCCGGAAGCCAAGTCCCCGCCTGTCCTCCCGGGACGTGTTCACACCTTGATTCTCTTCCACCCACCGTGGAGGTAGCGGCCGAGGGCGAGCAGCAGGCGCACGAGGTTGTCCGCCCACATGCCGCACCAGGCCCCGATCAGGCCGCCGCCGAGGACGATGCCGCCGAGGTAGGCGGCGGGCACGCGGACGCACAGGCCGGCAATCAGCGAGATGGCCATGGTGTAGCGGGTGTCGCCGGCGCCGCGGAGGGCGCCGATGTAGATGATGCCCGCACAGAGGAAGGGCTGGGCGAAGGCGAGCAAGCGGAACGCAGGGACGCCAACGGCCCGGACCGCCGGGTCGCCGCTGAACGTGGTGAAGATGGGGTCGGCCAGAAGGAAGAACGCGACGGCGACGCCTGTAGTCAGCAGGGCGCCCTGCAGGACGGCGACGTGGGCGGCCCGCGCGGCCTTGTCCGGCTGGCGGGCGCCGAGGTACTGGCCGACGAGCGTGGCGGCGGCGGTCATCCACGCCATCGCCGGCAGGTAGGTGATCGCCTCCATGCGCACCGCGATCATGTGGGCGGCGTAGTTGGCGGTGGCGGCGGCGCCCGACGCGGTGTGCGCGATGATCCAGATGAAGAGCAACTGCGAGGTGGCCATGAGCGCCGCGTCGCCGCCGCCGGGCAGCCCGATCCGCAGCATGCGCCAGATGATGTCCCAGTCCACGCGCAGCGCGTGCCAGGCGAGCCGCAGCTCGCGCCAGCCGTACAGCACAAGAATCAAGGCCAGTACGCCCCCGACGCAGCGGGCGGTCAGCGTCCCGAAGGCAATGCCGCGCACGCCGGAGGACGGCCCGAACCACCCGAACACCAGGCTCGACGCGGCGAGGACGTTGACGACGTTGACCAGCAGCATGATGGCCATCGGCGTGCGCGTGTCGCCGGACGCGCGCAGGACCGTGCCGACGACGGTGAGCACGGCGAGGGCGAGGTAGCCAAACGCGTCGATCCGCAGGTACATGACGAACAGGTCGCGGGCCGGCTCGGTCTGGCTGAGAAACGTTGCGAACCAGGGGGCGATCAGCCACGCCACGACGCTGGCACCGAGGCCCAGCGCAAGCATGATCAGGAATGCCTGGTTCAGGGCGCGATTCGCGGTGGGGCGATCGCCCGCGCCGCAGGAGCGACTCACGAGAGCCGCGGCCCCCGTGCTGAGCAACAGGAGCGCCAAGCCCACGAACCAGCCGACGTAGGCGGCCGTCCCCACCGCGGCCGTGGCCTCCTTGCTCAGGTGCCCGGCGAGCCAGGTGTCGACCAGGCCAACGGTGAAGTTGCCGACCTGCTCGCCGAGCATCGGCAGGGCCAGGACCCAGATTTGGCGCGAGAGCGTGCCGCGCGGCAGCGCGGCAGGGATCGTTTCGGTCGGAATGAACTCGATCGCCGGCGCGTCAGCCAGCGCGTCGGGGACGGCGAGGATAGCTTCGAGTGGGGCGGTGGGGTCGCGCGGCGGCTCGGTGCTTTCGGGGTGAGGTGGTGTCATGCGTGCGCCCCGGTGCGCCAGGGCTACTCCGTCTCACCCCGGTACAGCCGCGCTTTCTCCGTCCGCGACAGGTCGGCGTACAAGAGCAGGTTCCGCATGACCTTCAGGGCGCTCGCCGGCTCGTACCCTTGCACATTGTACACGGGCGTCCCCAGTAGGCCGGTGCTCAGATCCAGCGGCGAATAGAGCGCCAGGAACCGCCCGCGCTCGCCAAACGCCTTCAGCAAGGGGTACTTCCGGCCCTTGCCCATGCCGAGCGCCGCCCGGCGGTACATCACGCCGGACAAGTCGACGGTCCCGCTGATGCCGCGGCCGGTATAGATGAGGGACTCGGCCGGCAGCAGGCGCGGCTCTTCCTGGAGCACGTCGCGCAGGTAATCTTCGAGGGACTTGGTGAAGTCGCGCGACCCGCCGGCGGCGTCAGCGAGCAAGGTTCCGCCGGCGCTGAAGAACCGCCGCAGACCCTTCAGCTCATCGCCGGTGAGCTCGAAGGCGCCGGTTCCGGTGATGTACGCCACGTGGAAGTCCTGGAGGGCGTCGGAGTCCAGCGCGACGCCCGACGTGACCAGCAACTGCGTGGCGGCCTCGTTGTTCATGTAGCGCACGAGCCGCGTCCACCCGAACGGCTCGACGTCCCAGGTGCCACCGTATTTGAGCCGGGCGACTTCGATCTTGCGCTCGGTCTTGGTCTGGCGGAGCGGGAGGCACGGAGTCTGGAGGCGGCTACGGACCTGCGTCTTGTCCGTCGCATATAGATATACGTTGGCGGCCAGTTGGAAATCCTGCTCGCTCGTGCCCTTCACGGCGTAGCGGTTCCACGCCGGCGCCAGGTCGTGCGTACACAGCAGCAGCAGCGTCCGCAGGCCGTTGTTGACCTCCAGCACGCGGGGCGGCTTGTCGATCGGGAAGGACACGTCGCCGTTGAAGAGCGGGTGGTCGTCCGGCAGCGGGTGCAGCGGGAAATCCGGGAACGCCCGCCGGGCGAGCGACTCGACCGACTGGCGGAAGCCCTCGCCGCCCGCGACCGCGAAGAACAGTCCGCCGGCCAGGCAGTATTCGCGGACGGCCTGCACATCGGTGTCTTCGAACGTCCAGGCGGCCTCGCCCCGCAGGTACAGCACCGGGGCTTCCAGGAGATCCTCCAGCGGGGCGTCGAGCCGCACAATCTGCCAGTTCAGCAGCCGTTCAAGGGTGTGGCCCACGTACCGCGTCAGACCTGCCACGTCGCGCAGCTTGCTGTTCCAATCCGAACCGTGCTCCAACTTGTTGAACAGCAGCGGGGCGCGCCCGTGACACAGGAACATCAGCCCGAAGCACGTGTTCCACTGGTCGGTCATGGTCCCGCTGCCCGGCCAGGCCCCGTCCGGCCGTTGATTGTCGAGCAAATACGCGGCCCCCTCGCGGAACCAGTCTTTCTCGCGGAAATGCTTGCGCCCGCTCGCGCGCCCGGCGCGCTCGACGCCGTAGAGGTAGTAATAGCGCCACTGCGACTCGCCGCCCGGGTTCTCGGCGCTGTAATTGCGGGCCAGCCAGGTCAGGCCGGCGTCGATGGCGGAGATTAACCCGCCCGCCTCCTGCGGCCGGCCGGCGTACCGTTGGTCGAGCGCGACGAAGAGGGCGGTCAGGCCGGCGGCGGTCATGCTGCCCGTGGGGGGCTGGTCCCGCAGGTAGCCCCAGCCGCCTTCCTTCGTCTGGCAGGTGATCCAGTGCTCCGCCACGATTTCCCAGTACCAGGCAGGGACCTCCAGGCCGGCTTCGGCCGCCATCCACACGCCCAGCACGCCGAACTGGCTGTTCGAGTTGTCCCAATTGCCCGATTTGGCGTCCTTTCCCGGCGACTGGTACGTGTAGCACCCTGGGTTCTCCGAGCCGCGCTGGTAGACCGCGTCCAACAGCCACTTCAAGTCGCCCTTCAGCTCCGTGGTGTACTTGCGCCCGGGAACCAGCGCCAGAACGTGCGCACGCGTCCCCACGACGTAGGTCCCGGTCAGTTTCTGAGCGGCGAGCCAGGTCAGGGAATCGCTCATGAGGTCCGCGCGCGGGTCTTCCCCGGCGTAAAGCAACGCCAGGAGCGCCAGCGCGGTCGTGCCGGCCCAGCGATCGTCCGTGCCCGTGTTATTGAGCTCCCAATGTCCTTCCGGCTTGCGCTGCTCCTTGATCCAGCGCACGGCCTGGCGGATCGCGTCGTCGACGGCTTCGTCGGTCACCGCGCCCTGGGCGCGCACGACGGGAGCAAAGCCAAGGACGCTGGTTATCGCCAGCGGGATGGTCACGACCGCGGCCGCTGACCACCGTCCGAGAAAGCTGACCGACACAGCACCCATGTGGGGCCCTCAGAGTCCGGCCGGGCGCCCCCTTGGCATCGCAGCCCGCAACCGCCTAGAATCAATTGCTTCGCGGTTGCGCGCACGCGGCGTTACGCCGCGCGACAGGAGCACCTCAGTTGGCGGACAGTCTGGAAGATAGCCAAATCGTCCGTGCCGTGGTAGAGCGCCAACTCGCCACCGCCGAGGAAGTTCGCACGGCCAAGGAGCAGCAAGGCCGCCCGATCGGCGGCACCGGCCGCCGGCCGATCGGCGAAGTGCTGGTGGACTTGGGCTTCCTGACCCGGACACAGCTCCTGCGCGTCCAGGGGACCAGCGAGGACTCGGGCGGGCGCCCGGCCCAGCAGATTCCCGGCTACCAATTGCTCAACAAGTGCGGGGCGGGCGCGATGGCCGTCGTCTACCGCGCCCGGCAGATCAGCCTCGACCGTATTGTGGCAATCAAAGTCCTCCCGCGCCGCCTCAGCAAGAACACGGAGTTCGTCGAGCGCTTCTACCGCGAAGGGCGGGCCGCGGCGCGCCTCAACCACAATAACATCGTGCAGGCCATCGACGTCGGCGAGGCCAACGGCTTCCACTTCTTCGTGATGGAGTACGTCGAGGGCTGCACCGTCTATGACGAGCTGGCCAACAGCAAGGTCTACAGCGAGGCTGAGGCGTTGGAGATCATCCGCCAAATCGCCGACGCACTGCACCACGCACACGAGCGCGGCTTCATCCACCGCGACGTGAAGCCGAAGAACATCATGCTGACCAAGGAGCGCGTGGCCAAGCTCGCGGATATGGGTCTGGCCCGCGAGACCACCGACCTGGGCGCTGCGATGGCCGAGGCCGGCCGCGCCTACGGCACGCCGTATTACATCAGCCCCGAGCAGATCCGCGGGGAGGTGGACATCGACCTCCGGGCGGACCTGTACTCGCTCGGCGGGACCTTCTATCACATGGTCACCGGGCGCGTGCCGTTCGAGGGCCCGACCCCCTCCGCGGTGATGCACAAGCACCTCAAGGAGCCGCTCACGCCACCCGACCACCTGAACACGAACCTGAGTTCGGGTTGCGGCGTGATGATCGAGATGCTGATGGCCAAGGACCGGGAGGAGCGCTACCCGAGCGCCCGTGAGCTGCTGATCGACCTGGATCGGCTGGCCCGGCACGAGCCGCCGCTCTACGCCCAGTCGCACGTCGATGAAGAGACGCTCGAGACGCTTTCGACGGGACAGGCGATCCAGGCCGAGCCTCCGAGCAACGACGGGCGCCAGCGTACGGGCACGCCGGTCAACGCGACGGGCGTGTCGTCTACTGCGGCGGTCATCCTGGCGACGGCGGCCGGCCTGAGCGTCGTCCTCAACCTGATTCTGCTGATCCTGCTGGCGACGCGGTAGCGCGCCTCGTAGCCCCAAGCCGCGCGGCGCTTGCGGTTGACCGACGCACGTTGTGGCCGGTAGCCTGCCCAGCCATGCTTCGCCTCGTTGGGCTGCGGAAGACGTTTGGGACAGTCGTCGCGGTGGACGGCCTCTCGCTTGAGATTCAGCGCGGCGAGGTCTTCGGCCTGCTCGGCCCCAACGGTGCGGGGAAAACCACGACCATCAGCCTGGCCGTCGGCCAGCTTCGCCCGGACGCGGGCACCGTCACGCTCGACGGCGCCGGCTCGCCCGCCGACCCGCACGTCCGTCGCTGCATCGGCGTGGCGCCACAAGCGCTGGCGCTCTACGACGAGCTGTCCGGCGAAGAGAACCTACGCTTCTTCGGCCGACTGTACGGCCTCGGCGGCGGCACGCTTCGCCAGCGCGTCGCACGCCTGCTCGATTTTGTGGGTCTGACCGAGCGGTGGCGCGACCGCGTGGCGACCTACTCCGGGGGCATGAAACGCCGACTCAACCTCGCCGTCGCCCTCGTGCACGAACCGGCCCTGATCCTGCTCGACGAGCCGACCGCGGGGGTCGACCCGCAATCGCGCAACGCGATCTTCGAGTTCGTGCAGACGCTGAAAAGCGAGGGCCGAACGGTCGTGTATACCACCCACTACATGGAAGAAGCCCAGCGACTGTGCGACCGCGTCGCGATCATGGACCACGGGCGGCTGCTCGCGCTCGACACGGTCGCGGGCCTGCTCCGGCGCACCGACCGCCCGCCAACCGTGATCCTCGAACGGGCCACGGGTGAAGAGCGGATCGAGACCGCCGACCCGAAGGCCGAGTTGGTTCGGGCCCTCGATCAGCCGGACGTGCTGGGCGTGCGGGTCGAGCGGCCGGACTTGGAGTCCGTGTTCCTCACGCTCACGGGCCGGAGGCTGCGCGACTGATGTCGGCGATCCTGACATTGGCGGTCAAAGACCTGCGCCTGCTCCTGCGGGATCGCGTGGGCTTCTTCTTCACCTTCTTCTTCCCGCTCCTATACTCGGTCTTCTTCGGCATCCTTTTTTCTGGAACCAGCAAAGGACCCTCGGCCATCCCGGTCGCGATCGTGAATGAGGACCGCACGTCTGCCAGCGACGAATTCGTATCGAGCCTGCGAAAGACCTCCAGCCTGGCGCTCGACCTCGTCGATAGCCGCGACGCCGCCGTCGACCTCGTGCGCCGCGGGGTCCGCAGCGCCTACGTCGTCATCCCGCCGGGCTTCGGCGACGCCAGCCAGCGCCTGTTCTGGGGCGCGCCCATGCGGCTGGAAATCGGCACCGACCCCGGCCAGGCGATGACCGCCGGCATGATCGAAGGGCTCGTCACCGCCCGCGCGTTCGAGCGCATGCAACGCCTGTTCACGGACGCCCAGGCAATGCGGGACAACGCCCGGCGATCGCTCGAAGCGGTGCGTTCATCTACCGGTCTGTCCGGACTCCAGCGGACGCTGCTGGAAACGCTGCTGACGAGTGTCGAGGCCCTGCCCGACATGTTCGCGGCGCAGGAATCCGCCGCTGACACGCAACCGGACGGCACCACCCAGCCGGCCCTCGGCGGCTGGCGCCCCGTAGAAATCACGACGTCGCAAGTGACGCGCCCCACCGCCGCGGGCCGCCCGCGCTACCCGACGTCTTCCTTCGCCATCTGTTTCCCACAGGGCATCATCTGGGGCGTGATGGCGTGCGCGGCCACGTTCGCCGCCTCGCTCCTGGTCGAACGGACACGCGGCACGCTGCCACGCCTCACCGTCGCCCCGTTCGCCCGCTGGCACATTTTGGCGGGCAAGGCCGCCGCGTGCTTCTTCACCACGGCCGGTCTCATCGTGGCCCTGCTGTTCGTCGCCCGCCTGGGGTTTGGCGTCCGACCGGCGTCGCTGCCGCTGCTGCTCGCGGCCATCCTGTGCGTCACCGTTGCGATCGTCGGCCTGATGATGGTCCTGTCGGTCCTCGGCAAGACCGAGCAGGCGGTGTCCGGAATCAGTTGGGCGCTCATCGTCGTGCTGGCGATGCTCGGCGGCGGCATGATCCCGCTGGCGTTCATGCCGCCGTGGATGCAGACACTCAGCGATGTCAGTCTGGTCAAGTGGGCGATCCTAGCCTTGGAGGGGGCGATCTGGCGCGGCTTCTCGCCGGCGGAGATGGCGCTGCCCTGCGGCGTGCTCCTGTTCGTCGGCGTGGTCGGTTTCGCCGTCGGCGCCGGCGTCTTCCGTTGGAGCGAACAGCGTTAAGAAACGCGCCCGCATGGGCTCGGGCGAATGTACGCGGGGACGCCCGCCACGCCGCCGCGTTCCACACCGCGGGCCACGCAACCGATATAATTGCGCAGTGGGCCGATGAGCGCACGGCACCCGGAGCAACCGTGACCGCGATGTCATCAACCGCCTATCGCGACGAGACCGTCTTTGACGGCCGCCGCATCCGCGTCATACGCCGGCGCTTCGAGTTCAACGGGTGTACGCACACGCACGAGGTCGTGGTTCATCCCGGTGTCGCCGTCATCCTGCCCGTACTCGACGACGGCCGCATCGTGCTGATCTACAATCAGCGGTACGCCGTCGGCCAGGAGCTGATCGAGGTTCCCGCCGGCACGCTCGAACCCGGCGAAGAGCCAGCGGCGTGTGCGGCGCGCGAGTTGGCTGAGGAGACGGGCTACCGCGCCGGCCACGTCACGCCCCTCATGACGCTCTATTCGTCGCCGGGCATCACGACCGAGCACACGCACGCGTTCCTGGCCACCGGCCTCGTGCCCGGGCCCACGGCGCACGATTCCGGCGAGCAAATCCGCGTGCTGCCGATGACCCTGACCGAAGCGCTCGACGGAATTCGCACGGGGCGGATCACGGACGGCAAGACCGTCGCCACGCTGCTGTACTACGACCGCTTCGTCCGCGGCGCAGGAGTGGGTGCATGAACTTCCTCGGCGGGTCGTTTCGCGTCGCGCGGCTGTTCGGGATCGACATCCGCGTCCACGTCCTTTTCCTGCTTTACATCGCGTTCCGCGTGTTCGACGCCGTGCGGGCGGGGGCCGGGTCGTGGCAGCACGAGTTGGTGTTCCTGGGGCTGTTGTTCGGCATCGTGCTGGCCCACGAGTTCGGGCACTGCTTCGGAGCCCGATCGGTCGGCGGCTACGCGGAGAACATCCTCATGTGGCCGCTCGGCGGCCTGGCGTACGCGCACGCCCCGATGCGGCCCTGGCCGCAGTTCGTCACCGTGGCCTGCGGCCCGCTCGTGAACCTCGGCTTTTGCGTCGTGAGTGGGCTGATTGTCCTCGCGCAAACGCACGAGGTCGGCCTGCTCCTCCTGAACCCGTTCCGCGGAGTGCTGTTGCCGGAACTCAACTGGCTGGGGTTTGTCTGGGTGCTTTATCAGGTCAACCTGCTGCTGCTGGCGTTCAATCTGCTCCCAATCTACCCCCTCGATGGCGGCCAGCTTTTCCAGGCCATCATCTGGCCGTTCCTTGGCCTCCAGCGCGCCACGCTCATCGCCTGCCAGGTCGGGCTCGTCGGCTGCGTCATCTTCGGTTTGCTGGGGCTCCGCGGCGGCGGGGGCGGTATGCTGTTCTTCATCGCCGTCTTCGGCGGCTTCACCTGCTGGCAACGCCTGCAGGCTGCGCGCCAGGGCTTGATCGTCGAAGACCCGTCCTTCGGCCCGCACTATTACGGCCGCGACCACGCGTCGCGCGGCAGCCTCTGGTCGCGGCTCTTCGGCCGGCGGCGACCGCCGGGCTTCGACGATGATGGGCTCGTGTCTCCCAACCCCAATCCCGGCGGCTGGGAGACACGCCAGGCGGAGCGTGCCAAGGAAGATGCGGAGCTCGATCGCATACTGCAGAAGGTCTCCGCGCAGGGAATTCACAGCCTCTCGTACGTCGAACGCCAGATGCTCGAGCGCATCACCCGCGAGCGCCAGCGCCAGGAACACGAGTTTCAGCGCGACACGCGCCTGTAGGGAAGAGCCGGTTCGGGGCCCCGGACGCGCCGGGTGCGTCGCCCAGCCACTCTGACGAGACGCTCGCTCCGCCGCCGCTTAGCGCGCCGTGAGGTCGTCCCAGGAGGGCACCGGCACGCCCTCGATGTCCTCGGCGTGGAGGTGCAGGATCATCCAGCCCGCCGGCGTCCGCGCAAACGTGAGCGACCAGCGTGAGCGAAATGCACCCCCAAGCTGCTCCCCGACGACTTCGGCGACATAGGCTGCGGACACGACGAAGCGGTCGCCAGCACGGTCGTGCAGACGCAGGTCGGCGCGTTCGAGCCAACGCACCGCCAGCCGCTGCTGGAACCGCTGCACGTAGTCCAGAAAAGCCTCGCGATTCAGCGCCGCGCCGCGGGGCTGGTCGGTCTCAAAATCGGGCGCGAGCGCGGCCGCCAGCGCGTCGCTCCGCGAGCGCACCAGGTCGACCTGGATTCGGTCGAGCCACCGGACGGCGTGCTCGCGCTGCGTCACGACCAGCGCCTGCACGAGCAGGAGGAACGCACCGGCGCCCAGCGCAATCAGCAGTGGCCGCCCACGGCCCGTGCGGCGCCAGTAGACCAGCAGCACGAACAGCGCCAGACCGACCACGCTGCCAAGTGCGGCGGCGGATTCAAAGAAGAACCAGACCAAGGCGTCCACGTGGGGCATTGCACCGCGCGCAGCCGGCAGCCGTCAATGCGACGCCGCCGGCGTTCGGCCGGTGGTGTACAATCGGCGATCGTCGTTCGGCGATGCGGAGCAACCCGATGCCTGACTTCGACACCTGGCGCGTCGTCAACACCACGCATACGCCGCACACGCTCGGGCAGTGGAACAGCGTGTGCACGATCTCGAACGGCTACGTCGGCTTGAAAGGCAACCTAGCCGAACAACGCGACGGCGACGCCCCGGTGACGCTGATCAACGGCGTATTCGACGAGCTGGACATGTTCGGGCTGATTCGTCCGCCGGGCACGCCCCGCGCGAACCTGGATCCCCGCTACTTCGACACCGCCGGCAAAAGCCCGGCGGTCGCCAACCTGCCCAGCCCGCTCTTCGTGCAGGTCTTTCTGGACGAGCGCGAGGTCTCGATCTCACGTGGCGGGATCAGCGCGTTCGCCCAGGTGCTCGACCTGACGACCGGCGTGTACCGCTACAGCTTCGAGTATCGCGACGGGTGGGGCCGCACGACGCGGATCGAGATGGAGCGCTTCGCGTCGCTCGTCCATCCGCACCGCGTCTTCATGCACTATTTTCTGACGCCGGTGGATTACGAGGACACGCCGATCCGCGTGCAATCGGGGATCGACGGGCGCGTGCGCTCGAACACGACGGGCGAGCGGCAATTTGCGGCGACGGAGCTGTGGGCGGAGCCGGCCGAGCGGTGCCGCATCGTGGCTCAAACGCCGGCACGGAAGCACGAAGTGCGGCTGGGGGTGGTAAACCTTGTGCGCAGGCAGCCAGGAGCGGCTGTTTTGCAGCCGGCCGGCGTCGCCGAGCACGACAGAATCTACACGCGCTACCTGTTGTCCGCCCGACGCGGCGAGACGATCACGCTGGAGCGCTACGTCGTGCTGACGTGCTCGGAAGACCTGCGGCAGCGCATCGTCGCCGACCTCGACGCGGAGCTGGACGCGGCGGTTGAGCAGGGCTGGGAGGCGGCCCTCGAAGAGCAGCGGGCGGCGTGGGCGGAGTTGTGGCAACGCTGCGACGTGCAGATCGAGGGCGACGATCCGGCGCAGCTCGGCCTGCGCTTCTGCCTGTTCCACCTCTTGCAGGCGGCCCCGCGTTTCAGCGATCGCCTGAGCGTCCCCGTCAAGCTGCTGACGGGTGAGTACTACCAGGGCAACACGTTTTACGACACGGACCTGTACATCGTGCCGTTCTACACGTTCACGCGGCCGGAGCTGGCGCGGACGTGCCTGGATTTTCGCTACGAGGGCTTGCGGCCGGGGCGCGAGATCGCGCGGAGTCTCGGTTATGACGGCGTCAAGTTCGCGTGGCAGGCCGGGCCGTACGGCGAGGAGTGCCTCGGCCCGTGGTGGCGATTCGTGCACACGAATATCCACGTCGGCGCCGACATTGCGTACGCCCTGATGCAGTATTACGCGGCCACTGGAGACGAGCGCTACCTCTACGAGCGCGGCGTCGATATTTTCGTCGAAACGGCGCGGTTCTATGCTTCGCGGGCGGTCTGCGATGTGGCACGCGACCGGTATGACATTCGCGACGTCGCCGGGCCGGACGAGGGGCACTGCGAGAGCACGAATAACTTCTACACGAACTACCTGGCGACGTGGAATCTGCGCTGGGCGGCGCAGGTGCTGGAGCAGTTCGCGAAGCGCGATCCAGCGGTCCACGCCGCCACCGTTCGGCGGCTGGCGCTCAAGCCCGACGAGGGGGAGCGCTGGCTGCAGATCGCGGACCGGCTGACGCTGCCCTTCGACCCGGAAACCAAGGTGTATGAGCAGTGTGAGGGGTTCTTCAAGCTGAAGCCGATGCCCGCAGACCTGCGGGACGAGCGAAAACGCTGGTGGGCGACGGTGGCCCCGTACCAGGCGCTCAACCAGCCGGACGTGGTGATGGCGCTCGTGCTGTTCCGCGACGAGTTCCCGGCCGACGTGCTCAAGGCGAACTGGGAGTTCTACAAAGCCAAGAGCCTGAACGTCTCGTCGATGAGCTACGCGATCAACGCAATCATGGCGGCCGAGGTCGGCGACCTGGACGAGGCGTACAAGAACTTCATCATCACGTGCGGCGAGGACCTCGACGAGGGCCTCACGGACCGCAAGGACACCTATGCCGGCCTGCACGGAACAGCTTGCGGCGGAGCCTGGCTGGCAGCGGTGTGCGGGTTCGGCGGGGTACGCCTGTCAGAGAAGGGCCTACGCATCAATCCACGCCTGCCGACGCAATGGAGAGCTTTGCGGTTCAACCTCGTGCTGCGCGGCGTGGTCGTGAACGTGGCGATTGATCGCGAACAGGTTGTGTTGACTGTCGGGCCGGAACGGAAGGCGGAAATCTCCGTGACGGTGGCGGGTCAAGCGCTGCTCCTGCGTACGGGCGAGAGGTACACCGTGCGGTACGGCCGCGGCTAGACCGTCCCCCCCGCCGTGCCGAAGACGAGTCGCCGGCAGCCAGCCGCGTCGGCGTCGCCGTGGGTTGCGGCCAGCTCGACGTAGGTTTCGGCGCTGACCGGCGTGTCGGCCAGCCCGAGGTCCGTGCGGGCGTGCTCGATCGCCGCGGCGTCCGGTCCCTCGATCTCGATCCAGCTCCCCAGGCGCGGCAGCTCATCCAAGGCGATTTCGCACGGGCCAGGCCGCCAGGTTTCCCGGCGCTTCTCGTAGTAAACAACCTCGTGGAAGCCGAGGCGCTGGAGGATCCCCACCAACTCCGCCGGGTCGGCGACGGCTGTCTCAAGCTCTTCGCGGACTTTCGGCTGGCTAGCCGAACGCGGTCCCTTATAGGTCAGCGTCGCGCTGTACGCTGGCGAACCGGGCGCGGCCCCGACGGCCGCGGCTTCCCGCACGCGCAGCCCGCAATCGGCGCCCAGCAGCAGGCGATCAGGCGTGTCGAAGATGCGGTTGGTTTCGAGGACGAGGCTGGCGGGTTTTGCGCCCCGGGCACGCAGCCGCTGGCGGACGGGCTCCAGCGTGGGGACGCGGAACTTGGCTTCCAGCTCGCGGCCCATACGGCCCTCGCAGTTGACAGCGGCGAAACTCCTGGCCATGCTACCCGCGAACCTCGGGCACGCATATCGGCGGCGCGGTGAAGCCGAGGAGCCAGGCGCGGTAGGCGGTCCGGGCGCCGAAGGCGCGGCCGGACGGCAGCGAGTCGAAGCCATGCGGGTCAGCCAGATAGCGTTCGCGGCGGTGGTGGCTCTCGTAATCGGCGGCCCCCGGGCGCAGGGTCAACAGCGCGGCGACGCCGAAGAGCGTTTCTTCCTTCAGCAGCGGCTGCTGGACGACCAGCTCCATGCCGAGCAGGCCAAGACGGCTCCGGTGCAGTCCCTGCTCGACTTCCAGTGGGGCGGCTGGGTCGACTACTACATGTTCGATTACGACGACGGCGAACAGCGGTCGCGTTTCGGACAGCGGCCGAGCCTAGCGATCTGGACGCGGGCGTCGATCGACAACGGCGCACACGAGCTTTTCGCCCGCATGCGCCTGCGCTACACCTGGTTTCGCCCCGGCGACGAGGTTGAACGGCAGGAAGACTGGTTCGGACCGGACTTCGAGCAGGCGTGGTACCAGATCGACGTGGGCAAGGCCTTTCGTCTGAACAAGCCCTCCGACCCGGTACAGCTCAAAGCCCGCATCGGCCGGCAGGAGGTCATGTTCGGCACCGGCTATGCACTCGATCTCCCCATGCAGGCCGTGCTGCTCGACGCGAAGCTGTACGATTTCCGCGTGCAGGGCCTGCTCGGCAAGTCGATCCTGAACTACCCCAACAACATTGATCGCAGCCCGCCGGTCCAGAGCCACAGCGACCGGGATTTCTACGGCGTGCAGTTGTCGTACGAGAAGCTGCAAAACCACGTGCCGTTCGTTTACGCCGTGTGGAACGACGACCACACGAAGGAGCGGCCGAAGGACGCGTTCCAGAATTACCGCTGCGACAGCTTCTATCTGGGGTTCGGCTCGCATGGCTCGCTGGCCCACAACCTGAATTACTGGATCGAGGGCGTGCTCGAGTCGGGGCACGACTACGGCGACGGCCAGTTCCTGCGGAAGGACTACATCGACGCCTGGGGCTGGGACATCGGCCTCGAGAAGCTGTTCGACGTGGCATTGCACCCGCGGGTGGTCGGTGAGTACATGTTCGGCAGCGGCGACGGGAACCGGCAGTGGAGCCCGACGAACGCCGACGGCGGCAACTCCAACGGTCGCAAGGACACGAGCTTCGCAGCCTTCGGGTTCCGCGACACCGGAATCGCCCTTTCGCCGACGGTGAGCAACCTCCACGTCTGGAAGGTCGGCGGGTCGTTCACGCCGCTGGAGCGCTACGACTTCTTCCGCCAACTCGAACTGGGCACGAACTGGTTCCTGTACACGAAGAACCGGGCACGGGCGGCGATCAGCGATCCGACGGCGGACAACTTCAGCGGGTACGTCGGCTGGGAAATGGACTACTTCATCAACTGGCGCTTGTCATCCGATCTGTCCTGGACCATCCGCTGGGGCACCTTCTGCCCCGGCAGCGCTTACCAGGACCAGCACACGCGGCACTTCGTCCTCACCGGCGTCACATGGAGCTTCTAGCCGTGCGCGTACACTCAAGTCAGACCACAGGGGCACCGAGACACAGGGGCACGCCTTGTTTTGGCCTTCGGGCCCTCGGCGTTGAGACGCTCGGTGCGCTGCTCGTGCTCGCGCTCGTCGGCTGCCAGGCGCCACAGGCGACGACCCAGCCCGCGCTTTCGCGCACCGGGAACGCCGAGCTCGTGCAGTACATCAGCGACCAGCCGTTCGTGACCGCCGAGGCAGCTTATCGGGCCACGTACATCCTGGCCAAGGGCGAGCCATTCTCCGGCGAGTTCGACGAGCTGACGCAGAAACTCACGGCGGAGAAGCTCATCGGTGGCGGCTGGAACTACGCGGCCCAGCGGTACGTCACGCGCGCGGACGTCGGCTTCATGGTCTGCCGGGCGTGCCAGATCCGCACGGGCGTAAACTGGAATCTCACCGGGCTCGGCCGCTACGCCTGGCGCGAGCTCATCTTCCACAATGTTGCCGAAGGCGGGGACGAAAACCACCTGATCAGCGGCGGCGAGCTGATCGGCATCCTGCTGCGGGCGGAGCAGTACCGGACCCGAACAGGCAAACAGGAAGCCCCGCCGGTCGAGTTGGGGCCACGGCCCAAATAGCCGCGGGACGGGCGCGGGGCTACTCTTTGTCCTGCGGGGGTTTTCCGTTCCGCCGCGTCGTGGGGGCGGATGTCGGTCGCGACTCGGCGGCCGGTTTCGAGGCGGCCTCACGCAGTTTGCCGATCCGCTCCCGCAACTGCGACAGCTCCTGGGCAACATCGGGCGGCCATTCACATGGCGGGTATTGTTCGACCGCAGCCAGCATGCCCACGGCGCGCTCGACCGCGTCGGGGGTCAGCCGCATCTCGATCTCGGCTTTGACCGCGGTCCATAGGGCCGTGGGGCTAAGCGCGGGCGTGACAGTGGCGAGAATTCGCGCCGCCGCGGAATCGTACCGCTCGCTCACCAACGCGTAACGCAGCATGTCCAGGGCGATGCGCTGGGTGGTCTCTTGCTCGCCGTGAGCGGCGTCGAGTGCCTTGCCGTACTCGCTTAGTGCATCGCTGGGTTGATCGAGCTGGGCGTACTGGGCGGCAATCCGGGCATGCAAGCTGGTAACGCGTGCGACGTCGGGCGGGTTGGACGTCTCGGCGCTCTTGAGCAGCCGTTGGAGCAGGTCGAGCGTGCGCTGCGCGTGCGTGCGCCCCTCGCCGGGCAGGCGTGTGATCCATTCCTCGATCTCGGCCGGGGAGCGTTTCTCCAGCAACGTCAGCGCGCCGCGCCAGGCCGCTTGCCGAACGGCCTCGTCAGTCTCGGGCGGAGAGGCCAGGCGCGTCCACAGGGCCTGGAGGTGCCGATCGCCGGAGCCAAGCGTGGTCAGCGTCTCGATCGCGGCCTTGCGCACGGTCGCGTCGGGGTCGCTCACCGCGGGAATGAGGGCATCGGCCAGCTTCGGGTCGCCCAAGCCGGCGATTCCCCGGACCGCGACCATCCGCACGGCGACGGCCTCGGACCGATCGAGCGCAGCCGCGAAAGCCGGGCCGAAGCTCGGGTCTGCCACGTTGCCCATCGCCCATAGGACGCGTTCGCGCAGCGCAACCTGCGTCGGCGGCGCCTCGCCAAAAACACGGGCCAAGGCCGGAACGGCCCGCGCGCGAGGCTCGCCACGCAATTCGCCCCGTTCCGCCAGCCGCCCCAACGCCGCCACGGCTTCGGTGGCCAGCTCCGGATCTGTCGTCTCCAGGACACCCAGCAGCGCCTCGGCCGCCGCCCCGTTCCCAACGTAGCCCAGGCCGTTGACCAGGGCCAGACGCACCGCGCGGTTCCGGGCCGTCGAGAGCATGGTGACAAACTGCTCGGCGTCCTGCGGATTGCGGAAACGCGCCACCGTCTGCACGGCGGCGGCCTGCTCACGCGGTTCGTTGCTGTTCATCAGGTCGCGAATGCGCGCGACTAGCTCGCTCGGGAGCGTATCCGGGGACCGGCCCTCGTCCAGATGGTGCTGCGTCAGCTTCAGACCGAGCAGGCGAATCGTCGTCGAGTTGTCCGAGAGGTACTCCGTAAGCAGGGCCCCGCGTTCGGCATCTGGCGCACGCTGGAAATTGGACTCGAGCACCTTGGCGAGCCGAGCCTCAACCGCATCCAGCCGCGCCCGCATCTCGCGGTCCCGTTGCACGAGCCGCTCGATCTGGAGCCGCTGCCAGTCTTCGTCCGTCAGGCTGCGGGTCGTCTCCCACCACTTCTGGGCCTCCGCCGGATCGTCCTTGAAATCCAGAGCGGTCGCCTGCTGGAACGCCGTCAGCGCGGCAGCGGCGATCAGGGCATCGCGGTCTCCGAGCGACTCGGCCAGCCCGTCGATGGCGGCCCGCTGGGTCATCAACCCCAGCGCGGCGATGGCGCCCAGGCGTGTCCGTTGCGGCAGGTCCGGGTCGAGCGCCTGGCGGCGCAGCCGTGGAGCAACCCCCCCATCCCGGTATCCGGCCAGCGCCCGTGCGCCGGCCGCGCGCACGTCGCCGTCGGTGTCCGCCAACAGGCCGAGCAACGGGTCCACGTAGGCGGCGTCGAGGAACTGGGGCAATTCGGTGAGGGCGGTCGCGACGGCGACCTTGGCACCGACGTTCTGGCCGGTGAGGATGGCCGCCAAGCGTGGGGGCGTCTCGGGCCAGGGCTGCATCAGCAACAGCCGGGCGGCCCGGCGGCGGGCCTCCGGAGGGTTCTTCGGGTCCTCGACGAGGTTGACCAGGTCGCTGAGGTTCTCCTGCGTGGTGGCCACCGCCCGGGTCGTGGGTTGCGTGGCCGGTGCGGGTTCCTGGGCGGCGCAGCGGTATCGGGTCGCGAAGAGCAACAACAGCGCGATCGATGCCACCCTATCCAAGTTCAATGTTGGCCTCCTGCGACGCTCTCGCAAGAGCAGACCCGCTCGGCCCCCCACCGTTAGGCGCCTGCGGTTTGGAAAGCAAGCAGTCCGCTGAGGGACCGGCCCCCAAGCCGCACCATCCGCAGGCATTATACCCTCGTCCGGGACGCACGCGGCCCGCCGGAGCACAATCCGCGCCAGGAAACGCGAAAAAGTTGCGCGTCGGGTGCGCGGCCGGCACCGTGGCTCCGCGCCCACGCCCACGTGAATGCGGGGCCGGCCTTCTCCGATAAGATGGTGGAGAAGAACCGGGCCCGGCCAGGGGCTGGCCGGTTGAAAGCCAGGCGCCCGGTGCGTATCCTACTGGCAGTGTCCGTCGTCCGGCGACCGACTGCGCAGCCGGCGTCGGTGAAACGGGCCGCGCGCGGTCCGACGCCCCCAGCGGTGCGGGCGATCTGTGTTCGACCCGCTCAGGTGAGGAATAGCCATGAGACGTAGCGCTGCGAGCGCGCTGGTCGTGACGGCCTTGCTCGGGGTGTGGAGCGCAGAGGCCGGTCTGTGGCAGGACATCTTCCGCGGCCTCGATCTGGCGGCGACGCCGTCCGGCAGCCCGGTGACTACCACCGGAGATGGGACGCGTGTGAACGGTGGCCGTGCCGGGCGATTGCGGATCGTGCCGAACGGGGTATTCGGCAAGGGCTACCGACTGGAGTTCGATCGCACATTCGGGCCGGACTCGACAGGACGTCCGGAAGTGCTGAACTTTGGCGGCGTCGGGTCGTTGACGCTGCAGGGCGGCGTTCAGGCGACGGCCGGCTACACCCAATTCAAAAAGCTGTTCTCCGGCACGACCGACCTGACCGCGAACAACCTGAGCTATGACCTGAAAAGCACCGTCGGCCTGCAAGACGCGGAGTTGAAGGGGACCATGAACGTGCAGGCCGCGTTGCAGGTGAATATGCTCGGGTTCTACGACGTGACGTTGAACGCGAGCAACACGAACTCGACGTTCACGCTGGACGGCGTCCTGGCCCGCGAAGACAAAACCACGAACTTCGACATCGGCCCCATCGTGACGAAGGGCAACATTTTCGTCGACGGCGCCGTGGCCGGACTGTCGAGCATCGGGATTAGTCCCGACGGCTTGCTGTCGGGCGCGTTCCCCAAGTCGCTGATCGATCAGATCACCAGCGCGATCGACGAGCAGGTACAGCAGCAAAGCGTCGTGGCGGGCGCGACCGCCCAGAGTGACCTGGCACCGTTACTGTTGCGCACCGTGCTCGGCCAGGACCAGGCCGCCGCCCAGGAATTGACGAGCACCCTGGTCGCCGAGGCCGACACCAGCGTGGGGCGTCAGATCGCAGATGCGTCTTCAGCCGTCGTGCCGGAGCCCGGGACGCTCCTGCTGATGGCCGCAGGCGGAGCCCTGGTGGGCTACCGTCGCCGGCGCTGACCGCACGGCCGTTCTTCGGCTCCCGCCGCGGATCGAGACGCTCATTCTCTCACTGCTCCCGGCTGTGCGCGGCCACCCTGAATGGCCTCGATGATGAACAGGGGGCGTCCGCGACTCTGCTCGTAGATGCGGCCGAGGTATTCGCCGAGCACGCCGAGCACGAGCAGTTGCACGCCGCCGAGCAGGGCGACGCCGCCGAGGATGCCGACGGCGCCGGGGACCGGCCGTCCGAGCGCCCAGGCGAGCAGCGCGGTCAGCGCGAGTACCGACCCCGCGAGTGTGACGCTGAGACCGAGCAGGTAGGCGAGCTTCGGCGGCCAGGTCGAACAAGCAATCAGGGCGTCGCGCGCCAGGCGGCGGCGTCTGCGGAACGGCCACTTCGTCCGGCCGGCGAAACGCGGGGCCCGATCGAAGAGCAAGGGCTCCTGGCGGAACCCCATCCAACTCACCATGCCGCGGGTGAAGCGGTGCCGCTCGGGCATGGCCAGCAACACGTCGCACACGCGGCGGCTGATCAGCCGAAAATCGCCCGTATCGACCGGCACGGGCGTGTCGCTCAAGCGGTTGAGAACTCGGTAGAAAACCGCGGCGGCCCAGACCTTGAGCGGATTCTCGCCGGCCCGCCGGCGCCGCTGCCCGTAGACCACGTCCGCCCCGCGGTCCATCCGCGCGAGCAGCTCAGGCAGCAGTTCCGGGGGATCCTGCAAGTCCGCATCGATGACCAGCACGCGCTCGCCCCGGCACACGCTCAAGCCGGCCGCCAGCGCCAACGCCTGGCCGTGGTTGCGCGATAGCTTCACGGCCACCACGCAAGGGTCGTCCTTCGCAATCCGGCTCAGCACCGACCACGTCGCGTCCGTCGAACCGTCATCGACCAGGACGATTTCGTAGCTCGCCACGACCGCGCGACACGCAGCGGACACGCGGCGGTGGAACTCCGGAAGGACTTCTTCCTCGTTGTAGCAGGGGGCCACGACCGACAAGGCCGGCCCGGGATGCGCTGCGGTCGTAGGATCAAGCTGGTCGATCGGCTCCGCCATCGGGCGGTCACTCCTGGCCATACGAGCACGTGGCCATGCCGCGCGTGCCGCGCCTGGCGCCGAGCTTAACCGCCTGGGCGTGTCGGCGACGCGGGCTTGCGGGCAGTATACGTGAGGATGTCGTACGTGTTGAGGTAGACGGGAAAGTTCAGCTTGCCGCCCAAGGTCAGCAGCCGGCCCAGGCGGGACTCTCCCTGTCCGCTCCGCCCAAACAGCCCGAAGATCATGGAGCTGTAGCTGCGGTACTGGCCCGCATACGAGACCCGCACGGTCTGCAGGCCGGCCTGCGCAACGGCCCGGTCGAGTGTTGCGCGCGAAAAGTAGAATACGTGCGTGGGCGGGTGAATTTGCCGCCACTCTTGCTTCCGTACCCGCGCGAGAAGGCTGTCTACGTCGTTTGTGGTCAGCGCCAGGATTCCCCCAGGCTTCAGCCAGCGGGCCGCCTTCTCTATGCAGCGCACCGGGCGGCGCAGGTGCTCCAGCGTGTCCCACATGCAGATGATGTCAAACGACTCCGGCTCGTCGGGCAGGTCAAGAAACTCCGCCTGCCGGGCGTCGAGCCGCAGTTCGTCGCGGGCATGGGCCACGGCCTCTGGAGCGACGTCGAGGCCAGTGACTTCCCAGTGTGCGGCCGCCGCCTCCAGAAAGAACCCATACGCACAACCGATCTCGAGCAGACGGCCGCCGGGCCGCAGCCGCCGCAGGTCGCGGATGCGCCGCCGGAAGTTTCGCCGGTGAATCGCTCGGTCGGCGCGGTAGTCCCGGTATTCCTGTCCGGCGAAATAGTCCTGGCCGTAGAGCTTCGCGGCATCTGCGTCGCCCTGGTAAAACACCAGCGCGCATTGTGGGCACTGGACAATCTGTAGACTTGGGTAGTATGGGCGCATGCCCCCCTCATGCCCGCAGAGCTCACAGAGTTGCCGCATCGTGCTCTGTATCCCGGTGCAACGTCAGCAGCGGATCGCCGCGCGTCGTTTGTTCAACACTGGTGTCGAAACCGACGGCCTCGCGGACAATGTAGAGGGGTCGCCGCTTCGTCTCCTCATAGATCTTTCCGATGTACAGACCAATGATGCCGGTGAGCAGCAACTGGATGCCGCCGACGATCGCCACGAGGATGATGACCGAGGTCCAGCCGGGGACGACGTTGCCCACGAGCAGCCAGGACAGGAAGGCGAAGATCGCATACAAGATGCCGAGCAGGGCCTCGAGCGCGCCGAGGTAAACGGCCAGACGCAGTGGGAAGGTCGAGAAGGACAGCGTGGCGTCCAGCGCAAACCGGAACATGCTTCGGTACGTGTACTTGCGGGTTCCCGATAGGCGCGCCCGGGCGCGGTAGGGAACGCCGATGGAACGATAGCCAACCCACCGGGTCAGCCCGCGCAGGAAGCGCGTCCGCTCGCGCAAAGTACGGAGTGCCAGGACTACCTTGCGGTCAAGCAAACGGAAGTCCGCGGTGTTCGCGGGCAGGTCCAGCCGGCTCAGCCAGCGGAACACCCGGTAGAACGCGCCCGACACCAGACGCAGCACGAGTCCAACGGCGTCCGTGCTCTGTCGGACTGTGTAGACAACGTCGTACCCCTCGCGCCAGCGCGCCACCAGTTGCGGAATCACGTCCGGGGGATGCTGGAGGTCGGCGTCCATCGAGATCACGCCATCGCCGGTGGCGTGATCCAGCCCGGCGCTCAGCGCGGCCTGGTGGCCGAAATTGCGGGAGAAGGACAGGAGCTTCACCCGCGAGTCGCGCGCGTGCAGCGCCGCGATCCGGGCGGCCGACTCGTCCGTGCTGCCGTCGTCGACGAAGATGAGCTCATACTCGGCTCCGAGGTCGCGGAGGACGGCCGAGACCTGTTCGTACAGCGGAACGAGGTTGTCCTGCTCATTCAGCAAGGGAACGACGATCGAAAGTCTCATCGGCTAGCAGCCTCTACAGCAAGCTGGGCGGCACGACCGGACAGCAGCTTGCGGCCCGCCGCATGTGCGTGGTTTCGCACCCGGTCGCAGCCATGGAGCGTCACAGCGCGCGCCGGCGCCGCAGCAGGCGACCCGCGACCTGGCCTACCAGAAACAGCCCGACGACTAGATTCACGAGGTGGAACGGGTACGCGGCGGTCGTCAGTCGCCCGTCGGCAAACGCGAGGAGCGCCAGCACTAAAGCTCTGTACACGATTGCAGTCAGGACCAGCAAAAGGACCACGTTCCGCCGGCGCACAGCGTGCACCGCCACGGCTGGCAGCAGAATGAAGGACAGCAGGACTACGCCCCTACCCATCAGGGACGACGCGAGCTGCAGGAGCACGATCGATACCTGGCCGGGTTCGTCGCGCACCAGTCTCAGGGGCTGGTGGACTGCCTGCCGGCGCATGGCCAAGTAGCGCTCCACCGAATCCTCAGGCGACTCGGCCAGGCAGCGGTAGAATTCGCCGGGGTAGATCCCCTGGACGACGTGCTCGCCGAGCACGAGCGCAATTCGGCGGGCGTATTCGGTCGGGGACTCGCAGATCATCTGCCGGAAACGTCGCTTCAGGTACCGGTCACCGGCGACACTCCATGGGAGCTCATCGCGCCCGAAATGCTCGACGAGCCATCCCCGGACAACGGGGTCGTCGTCGTCGATCGCGATGCCCCAGCGATTGCCCGGGTTGGTACCGAAGCCGATCACCGAGACCAGCCCGCCATTGGTGGACGTCAGGAGAAAGTGCCCCGTGACGTGCCTGGTATAAAGGCCCCAGGGAATCAAGAGCGCGATTGAGCTGCCAAGCCAGACGAGTGTAGCGATGACTGCGCGCAGCCGGAAGCGCGTCACCACCAGCAGGAGTGGCGAAAAAACGAGCGGCGCCAGCAACCCATCCGAACGGAAGTTTGCACTGATTCCGAACATGAGGGCGGATAGCAGCAAGCGACCGGTCAAGACCAGTCCGCCGTGCAGGGACTCGGCCAAGAACGCGGTCCCCAGGAGCATGAAGCTGGCGGCGATGCCACCCTCAAACTTGACCGAGTGGAACGCGAACCACGGCACCGATATGGCCAGTAACGCCCTGAGGACGGTCAATTGGCCGGCGGCGAGCGTACCCGTTCGGGAAAGCACGCGCACCCAGTAGCCGGCGGCCAGCAGCATCAACGCGTTTTGCATGAGCAGGAGGGCCGGTTTGCTGCCAGTCAAGAGCAGCACCCAGGCGTAACCCCACATGGGATATGACAGCGAGCCGCGCCGCGTGGCCTGCGTTCCGTCGAACCCAGACCGGATCACGTCGCGAAGATCCTCGAAGTCGGGAAAGATGCCGCCCTGGCAGCAGGCCCGGTAATTCAGAACCAGAGTCCCGAGCGCCAGGAGCGCCATGAGAAGTAAGTAGTAACGATCGATGAGTCGGCGCATCAACGCCAAGCCACCTCGGGAACCCTCGGCCGCGAATGTCATCTGTCTACCTCTCCGTCGCTGCGGCCTATGTATCCGGGCGACAACGTCCCATGATTGCGACCGCCCAGCCGGTGCCTGGGGGCCGATCAAGGCTGCCGAGACCTGTGGGCCTTCGCCCGCGCCGCCACTGCGGCAGCGTAGCACAACGCCCGCCGCACAACAACCGGGCCGCAGTTGCAGTTCACCCGTCCGTGGCAGGCCCGTGGCATTAGCCTAATGTTCGGTCGCCGCGGCCAGGGGCGCGCCTACGTGCCGTGCAGACCCCGCCCGCAGGGCAACCGCATTCTCCG
>PMMM01000011.1 GCA_003162245.1 Phycisphaerales bacterium | reverse complement strand
AAATCCCGGACGCTACTGCCCGGCAGGGAGCGAACCCTCCGCACACGATCCGCCAGCGTAATCCCAACGCGCATTGGTCCGAACGCGCAGCGCCAGCCAGCGCGCCAGCAGACCATCCGCGCCCCGCAATCCGCCCCGCCACCGGTCGGACGTTCGTCCCGACTGCGCTCTGTGATCTGAGATTCTTGGTCCCCGCCCCCCGCCCCACCTCCCGTTGCCAACGCCCCCGTGCGCGCCACGCGTATAAACGCCACCCCAAATTCTAATGCCGACCGAGTTGACTCATCTGGCGGCCAAGTTAGCCTGCCATTAGGATCGCTCCCGCGGCCAGGGTATCGCCGCGGAGACGACGCGCACTGCTTCATCAGGCGACCGTGCACGGAGGTGGGTCTATGTTCACCGCACTATCGGTTTTAGTGGCAGTAGCACTATCCCTGATCGGCTTGGCCAGCGGTTGGTTGAAGTGCGTGGACCACGGTCGGGCCGGCCCGTTTGTCAAGCGAGTTACGCCGACTGGCTGGAGCCTCGTCGGCGTGATGGTCGTGCTGGTCGCGGTGAGCGCACTGCTCGCGCAGGCCAGCCAGTTCGTCGCTGATGAGCGTGCCGGGCGTTCGGAACGACAGCTCGCCGACGCCCGTCACGAGCTCCAGGCGCTCCGCGAGAAGACGACCAACGACTTCACCGCTGACGCTGAGGTCCGCCGTTGGAGCGAAGCCGCCCAGGCCATGGCGCGCGCGACTCATCTGCGACAGAGGATTGCGATGTTTGAACTCAGAGGCACGCTACCTGGTCTGCGCCTCACGCGCGACGCGGTTCTGCGCCCTGGCGCCGCTGCTTCGCCCCTTCCTGAAAACCTGCGCCGGTATCAGCAGCAACTCGCAGGGAGGATTCGATCCCGATATGTCCCGCGCTACCGTCGAGGCACTCGAGACGGGCCTGGACACCGTGTACGAATCCGTCCAGCTCATCATCACCACCGAGCACGTGCGCCGCCTACAAGCCCTGACGGCGCCAGAGTGAGCCTGCCATCGTACACTCTCACGAACGCGAGCAACCGCGACACCATCGACCGCGCCGGCGCGGACGCTGGTAAGACGGCGCACTACATGCTACGCTGGGTCAGCACGACCGCCGAAAACGGGCCCTGCAGCGAGACAGCCAGCGCGACGATCGAGGTGTAGTCGCGACGTGGCGCTGCGGTGAGCATCGCGAGGACGACGCAGATGACCAGGAACGACATTGCTACCGTCATGAAGAGGGTTCCAAAGCTGAATTCATTCGGCATCGGTCTGTACCAGAACGGACGGGGGTTGAACCCCGAGCAGCAGGCCGCCGAGCTAAAGGAGGGGCAAGACGCGCTGCTTGGGATGACAAAACAATGCACCGCTATCTGCGATTGGCTGTCTGCCAAGGCGAAGATCAAGACGATCAACAAGCGCCATTCCAGCTATGGCCTGAAACACGTGGCCGAGAAGGGAATCGGCTACATCACCAACGGTGCGTTCATCTGCGCCGCCGTGTTCAGCGGATTCGAGTTCAAGGCCTCCGGTCCTAACGCTTACTTCAACATTTCTGAGAAGTCCCTGAAGCAGTAGCGCGACCGACCGGAACCGGGCTGCCAGACAGGAACTCGCCAATGCGGCCGTGCGCGCCGCGGATTGTGCAAGAAACCACGCATGGACAGGCTGATCGCCAACATCCGGATCCACGAGCGCCTTGACTCCTATAGCTCGTTCTTCGACCACGATTGGGTCCAACGCATCACCGCGCTCGTCGCCGGCACAAAGATGGAGTCGCCGGTCGACACACTCGGCATGCATTGGAAGGCTGCCGCCAACGCGCATCGCCTGCCATGGCTGATGATCGAACTCCTGAAGAGCTTTGCTGGCGGATTGATGCGTTCGAGCAGCCCGCCTGCCGACAGGCTGGCAGAACTCATGAAGCGCCGCCTCGTCGCCGACATGGGGAATGCCCTCACCAAGAAACAGCGCACGCGGCTATCGCAGTTGGTAAACAATCTAGCGCAGATTGCACGTGAGTCGAGTGAAACCGCGAACCGGACGTGGACGACCCGCGCGCCGTGGGCGCAATTGTGGCTGGAGTTGGTGAAGGACGGAGAGTTCGCGATCAGCCTCTGGGGCTCGCAACGCCTCTGCTATGGCGCGGTCTACTTCGCCTACGAGAATTTCGCGCGTGACGCCCTGTCGGCGGCTACGGGAAGGACGGTGAGAGGCGACTTCGATTCCGGCGGCAAGTTCCTCGCCGATTTGAAGAAGACCTTCGGCAATCAGTTGATCGTAGAGTGTGTGGCAGACAGAGAGGTGAACATCGCGCGGCTCGTCCGCAATGCGCTCGTGCATCATGTCGGGAAGCTGACGGACGAGCTGCGAGGTCTTCCGCACGGCCTTACCGTAGAAGACGACGTCATCCAAATCATGGCGCCCGACACCTGTCGACTGTTCAACGCCTTAAAGGACCGTGCGTTCAAACTCGCGCAATGCGCCGTCGGACTGCCGAACATGCGGAAAACAGGCGCCTCTCCGTAGCCTGACGCCGAACCAGCGTTTTCCGCCGCGTCCGTCACGCCGCTCCCACCATCCGCCCCCGCCCTCCCCGCCGCAACCTCCTCCCGCCCCGCGCCGCCGCCCCTCTGATACGCATTCCGCTTA
>PMMM01000004.1 GCA_003162245.1 Phycisphaerales bacterium | reverse complement strand
GCGCCTTGACCACCGGTCTGGCCGGTTGTGCCTTGTGCGCCCGCGGGACCGGGAGCGCCTTGCGCGCCGGCATAGCCGGGCGAGCTGGCGCCCTGGGCCCCCGTCTGTCCGGTTTCGCCCTGCTCGCCAGCGGCGCCACGCGGACCTGCGACGCCTGGAGCACCGCGCGCGATTTTGCCTGAAGCGCCGGGCGCACCCGTCTCGCCTTGCATCCCGCGGGGTCCTCCAGCGCCCGGTTCTCCGCGCGGACCGGCCTGGGCAACGCCGGGCTCGCCAGTCCGGCCAGTTTGGCCTTGAGCCCCTACAGGTCCGGCGGGTCCTTCGGGACCGCGCTCACCAACCATGTTGTCGCAGGTGGGCTGCTTGGCGACGGTATCGCGAGGTGGTTGTGAACAGCAGCAACCCGCAACGAACAGCAGTGGGACTGCAAAGAACAGTGTTCGTTTCATCGTCCTTACCTCATGCAAAAGGGACACTCTTCCGGTGGACCGCGGCTACGTCGGCCGCGTCACGCTGGTACGTTTCATGTCGTCCTCGATCTACGTCGTTCATCTCATGAGCCGTGTCCGCCAAAGCGTTCGGTCGCCGCCTGCCGGCCGCACCGCCGCGGGCCTCGGACGCGACCTTTGCTTCAGGAGGACTTCGCTCGTGTTCCAGTGGTATGGTCCGAGACAAGGGCACGCTCTTTCCGCGGGCTCCGGATGCGCTGCGCGGCTACCGGAGATCGCTCGCTGAGGCGATCGCGGCCCAGCCGGGCTTGAAGACCCGCATGTTGGTAAAGCCCTGGGGAACGAGGTACTCGTACACCATGTCGCTCGCATTGCAGCGCGGGCCATTGCAGTAGATGACGATGAGTTGGCCCAGCGCAGCAGCACGGCTGATCTGCGCCATGTAGGCTTCCTTGTCCCCGGCCGGCATGTTGTAGGCCCCGCGCACGTGCCCAAGCGCGAAATCCGCGGGCCAGCGGGCGTCGATGATCACGACCTCACTGTTCCGCACAAGCTCCCGGATCTCGTCCAGAGTGATGTCGTACCGCGTCTTCGGTGCCGTCGCCTTAGCGACCCGTTCGTTGGGGCGCGGGGCGCGTCGTGCCTCGCCACGCGACGAAACGGGGCGGTCGATGCCGCCAACGACGTCTGGGGCAGTTGTGCGTGCCGACGGCGCGGCGGCCGGGGCGGAACGGAATTCGGTCCGATCACTGACGCTGCATCCTGCAAGAAGCAGACCCAATGGAAGAGCCACGAACGCACGTCGAACGGTGTGAATCATGTTCGGTTCTCCTGTCTCTCGGCCGAGACCCGGTTTTCAGAACCGGTCAGGGGCGCTGCGTTTATGTGCCCGACCGATCGCAGCCAGGACCGCCTGCGGCGAAACCACCGGGTGCTCGTCGCGACCTCGACGCCGTTGCGTGCACTGCTGTTCATCGCAAACAAAAAAAGCCGACGTGTTTGGGCGCCCTGGAGCACCCGAACACGTCGGCTTACTGATTGGCGGGCCACCCGGCACGGCCGGGCTGCCCCTTATTTAGTCATCCGACATCTTTGACGCGGTTTTTGTGGCGGGCCACGTTGGGGCCCTCCGGAACTCCACGACCTTAGTAGTATATCGTTCGGATCGCCGAAAGCAATCGAATTTCTCCTTTCTTTCTTCGACGGCCTCCAGGTCATGAGTGCAAATGTCGCCAAAATCGCAACTTCCGACCGCACCGACACTGGCACGTAAAGTCCTTTCCGGCAGAGACAAACCGGAATCTGCATGTTGCGCATGTCGTGCATCGTGCGCACCGAATCGTTGACATCTCCTCTACATTCGGTTGCGGTTGGGCAGTATTGCCCGGTCGATAATCCGCGCGAGTCGCTGTGGGAGTTCTCGACGAGCCCAACGCGGCCCCACGAGAGAGAAGTCGAACAGGACGGGAACGGTTGCCGGCATGGCCGTGAGCCTGGCCGGCCGTGGCGTCCGAGCGGCCGCGAAGCTCAACTGACGGTTGCCCGGCTTGGGGCGAGGGTTCAGATCTCGGAGGCTGCTCATTACGGCACTTGCGACGCTCTTCATGCCGGATTCACAGGCCATGCGGCGCTGGTTCTACGCCGCTCAGAGGCGCGGTAGAATTCCGGCGCCGAGTGATATGGCCCAAACAGAAGGAGTCCCCATGGGCCAGGCTAACCTGGGCATTTGCGGGCACTGCAAGGCGCGGACGCCGGCGGAGTTTGTCGCCCGCGATGGCCAGGTTTGGATTCGCAAAGACTGCCCCACGTGCGGCCCGACCGAAGCCCTGGTGAGCACCGACGCGGCCGTATGGCAGCGCAAGGGCAAGCTGTCGGGCTACATGCCCGCCGAGCCAGCGGCCTGCACGATGCAGTGCGATCGGTGTGCAGTCAATCACAAGCCCAACATCGTTTTCGTCGATGTCACGAATCACTGCAATATGCACTGCCCCATCTGCATCGCCACCATCCGCGGCATGGGCTTCGACTTCAATCCGCCGCTGGCCTACTTCGACAAGGTCTTTGCCGCGCTGAGCCGCCTGGATCCCAAGCCGACCGTCCAACTATTCGGAGGGGAGCCGACCGTCCGGGAAGACCTGCTCGACATCATCGCTTTGGGCCGACGGCATGGCCTGAAACCGCACATTTTGACCAACGGCGTGAGACTGGCCGACGAGGCGTATTGCCGCCAGCTTTGCCGCGCCGGCGTTCCGATGCGCGTCGCCTTCGACGGCCGCAGTCCGGACATTTACGAGCGCCTGCGCGGCGACCGCGGCGCCTACGAAAAGAAGCTGAAAGGTCTTGAAAACCTGAAGAAATACAGCCACCGGAAACACTCGATCCTGGCGTGCGCGGCGTGGGGCTTCAACGATCGGTACATCGGCGATCTGTTTCAATTCTGCCACGACAACCGCGACCTGATTTCCGACGTCGGCCTCATCCCGCTGACCGAGAATTGGAACCCCGGCGATTTCGAGGTCGGCGTGCACACTACCATCGAAGATGTCGAGAAGATGGTGCAGCAAAGCGTTCCGGGCGGCGACGTGGAGTTCGTGCCGGCCGGCTTGTCGTACGCGTTTCGCAAGCCGCGCTCCTTCTTCCAGCGCGACTCGCTCTCCGAGGTGCTGCTGCTCGCCGGCGTCCATCCCAATTGCGAATCCATGACGGTGCTCGTTTCCGATGGCCAGACGTATCGCAGCATCAACCACTATTTGAAAAGGCCCCTGAGCCAAGTCGCCCTGGAGTTTGTGGCGCGCAGCAAACAGATTGAGCCGCAACTCGACCGCCTGGATCCGCACCGGTTCTTCGAGTGCCTGCGCGGACAATACCTGATCCTCCGCACGCTCGGCTGGTGGGGTGTGCGCACCCTGCGGGTCTGGCGGCTCAAGCCGATCCGCAGCCTAGCCCGCGCCATTGGGGGGCGCTTGTTCTACAAGCTGGCCAAACTGACTGGGTTCAACGTCCGGCGGCCGCGGCGCATGATCCGCGTCGCGGTCTTGCCGATCGAGGAGCAACACTCCATCGATGCCGCCCGGCTGCGCAACTGCAAGGCGGTCTTCGCCTATGAAGACGTTGAGGACGAGCAGATCAAATACTTTCCGGCGTGCAGTTGGTACCCGTTCCGCAATGCGCTGCTGGAGAAGATCTCAGAAAAATACGGCGTCGTTGGCCGCGCCGCCGCGGGCGACAAAAAAAGCCGATGTGGCCGAACGCCCTGAAGCGTCCGACCACATCGGCATACTCGTCGACGGGCCACCCGCCACGCGGCGGGCTGCCCTTCAATCAGTCCTCCGACAACTATGACGCAAATCCTGATCGGAGCTGAGTTAGGCGTCACGAGGGCTTCGCGAACAGCCCGGGCAGCTTCATCAGCGCCTCGTTCTGAATCGCACGGAGCCGGTCCTTCGTGACACCGATCAAGTCTCCGACCTCATATAGCATCGCAGCCTGAGCTTCCGGCGTCGTAGTGTGATGCGCGCAACACAGGCCGAAGCGCAGAAGCACGTTATTCCGCTCGACCGGCGGCCAGCAGGCCGTGGCGGGATCCGTGGGCGACGCGGAAGCGACTGCGCGGTTTTGATGAAGCATGTCGTGTACTCCGCATGTCGCCGAGCCCAAGGCGGCCGGCGGCGCGTCCCAAGAATCCGGGGCGAACAAAAAAAGCCGACGTGGCCACGTACCCAGTAGTACGCGGCCAAGTCGGCTCACTCGTTAGCGGGCCACCCAGCACGGCCGGGTTGCCCTTTAGTTAGCCATCCGACAACTTCGACGCGGTTTTCTGGCGAGTTAGATGAGGACCCGCCGAAACTCCACGGCGCAAGTATTGTATCATACGGAAAAGGGAACGCAAGCAGATTTTCCCCCCCCGGCGGTCTTTTCCACGCCCGGGGGCTCCTGTACAATAGTTAGCTGGGCTGTAGAAATCGCCCGGAAACCGGTGCCCCGCGCATTCTCGCTCCGTCTTGGCGGTCTTTCGTCCGATAACCGGAGAGCGGAGGTGATGCGCGTTGGAGGTCCTGATGAATACGCAGGGCGAAATCGAAGCCGCCATTTGCGAACGGATCAGTCGCTTTGAGCAAGAATACATGGGGAGGGGACCCAAGGACATTCACGCTTACTTGATCGGCGATTTGGTCGTGGTCCGTCTGCAGGGCGTGCTGACCGCGGCCGAAAAGCAACTGGTTGGGTCGTTCCCGGCGGACAAGGGACGCGGCCTCCTCAAAGAAGTGCGCACCCAGTTGATCGAAGCGGCGCGGCCGGTCCTGGAAGCGATGGTGCTGGAAGTAACCGGCAGCAAGGCGCTGTGCCTGCACCACGACATCAGCACCACCACCGGCGAAGAGGTCGTGCTCTTCACGTTGGCCGCAGCACCTCTCTTCCGCGAAGCAAAGACGAGGTAGGCTCAGGGGGCGCGCTCGCTTGCGATTCGCGTTCGGATTGGGGCGGCGTGCGGGGCGGGCGACAGGACGGCGTGAGCGGCAAGACCGCCAAGGGCGCCAAGCGGTTGGCATAGTTCCGGATAAAAAGGCCGCTGGCGGGGCTGAAAACCCAAGGATGCCAAGTGT
>PMMM01000196.1:90691-90921 GCA_003162245.1 Phycisphaerales bacterium | reverse complement strand
GAAAGGCAGATTTTGGCGAAGAAGGTCAGAACGCAGAACGCGGGGGCGGTGGGCGCTGTACAATGGGCGAACATGGGCGGACGCGGAAGGTGAGCGAGGCTATCTCGAAAATCTCCGCTGCAGCCGCCTCGGTCCGGCACACGGGATAGCTGGTAGGCGTAGGGTGCGGTGGCTCTCGATGGCACTAACGTGCCCAAGGAGGATGGATTGTGAGCGAAACACGTCGAATG
>PMMM01000196.1:79740-90658 GCA_003162245.1 Phycisphaerales bacterium | reverse complement strand
TGGGAGCGGCCGGCCGGATCGCCCTGGCTGATTGCACGCCCCAGTGGCTAACTGGGCCGGGACAGGAGCTGCCAGGTACAAATGGCACGGTGTACGCCACGACCACGTGGGACCCCGACGGGCCCGGGCNNGTCTACAACGGCGAGCTGATCGCCGGGGGCGGCTTCACCACCGCCGGCGGCGTCAGCGCGAACTACATCGCCCGCTGGGACGGCACGAGCTGGCAACCACTGGGGACGGGGATGGGCGGTTCCTCCCCGTCCGTTGGTGCCCTGACGGTCTACAACGGCGAGCTGATCGCGGGAGGCAACTTCACTACCGCCGGCGGTGTCACCGTGAACCGCATCGCTCGCTGGAACGGCAGCGCCTGGCAGGCGCTGGGGACGGGAATGAACAACTACGTTAACGCCCTGACGGTCTACAACGGCGAGCTGATCGCGGGGGGCGAGTTCACTACCGCCGGCGGTGTCAGCGCGACCTACATCGCCCGCTGGAACGGCGCGAACTGGCAGCCGCTGGGGACGGGGATGGACTACTATGTTTACGCCCTGACGGTCTACAACGCCGAGCTGATCGCGGGGGGCAACTTTACGGCCGCCGGCGGCGTCAGCGCGAAGGACATCGCCCGTTGGGACAGCACGAGCTGGCAGGCGCTGGGGACGGGGATGGGCGGTTCCTCCCCGTCGGTTGGCGCCCTGACGGTCTACAACGGCGAGCTGATCGCGGGAGGCAACTTCACTGCCGCCGGCGGCGTCAGTGCAAACAACATCGCCCGCTGGAACGGCACGAGCTGGCAGGCGCTGGGGGGGATGGACAACTCCGTTCTCGCCCTGACGGTCTACAACGGCGAGTTGATCGCGGGGGGCATTTTCGGCTACGGCGGCGGCGCGTATCGCAACTACATCGCGCGCTGGAACGGCAGCGCCTGGCAGTCATTGGGCAACGGGATGAGCTTTTGGGTGCGTGCCCTGACCGTCTACAACGGGGAGCTGATCGCCGGGGGCGATTTCACCACTGCCAGCGGCGTGACGTGCAACTATATCGCCCGCTGGAACGGCAGCGCCTGGCAGACGTTAGGCAGCGGGATGAACAGCTCTGTGTCCGCCCTGACCGTCTACAACGGGGAGCTGATCGCCGGGGGCGGCTTCACCACCGCCGGCGGCGTCAGCGCGATCAAAATCGCCCGCTGGAACGGCACGAACTGGCAGCCGCTGGGGACGGGGATGAACGACTACGTTCGCGCCCTGACGGTCTACAACGGCGAACTGATCGCGGGGGGCAACTTCACCACCGCAGGCGGTGTCAGCGCGAACTACATCGCTCACTGGAACGGCACGAGCTGGCAGCCGCTGGGGACGGGGATGAACTACAGCGTCGTTTCCGTCCTGACGGTCTACGACGGCGAGCTGATCGCGGGGGGCTCCTTCACCACCGCTGGCGGCAACGCGTCGGCGTACTGGGCGCGGTGGGGCTGCGCGGCGCCCGCCGCCTGTCCCGGCGACATGAACTGCGACGGACGGGTGAACTTTGCGGACATCGACCCGTTCGTGGCGGCACTGTCGGGCCAGTCCGCCTGGACCCACTGGCCGTGCCCGTGGCTTAACGCCGACTGCAACGGCGACACGTACGTGACCTTCGCCGATATCGACCCGTTCGTGGCGGTGATCGGAACGACGTGTCCGTAGCGTTGGCCCTCCGTGGCCGACGCCGTGCCTGGCGGCGACGAACGAATCCTGCCAGGCCGGCACCTCCTTACTTGCGAAGTCGCTTCGGCCGACTCCCCTGTCGTCCACCGGCGTCCGGAGAACTGCGGCCCCGCCCCGGACCGTTTCTTCCGTCCGCGCGCCGCGCGCTCGGGCCGGCTCCTCCGGCCGCGGGGACGGCCCACAAGACCGCGCGCGCCGACCGCGGCGGCAGCTTCCGCAGCCACAGCAGGCCCACGAGCCCGGCCGCGCTGAGGCAGATCGCCAGGAACTGCGAGATCGTCAGCACGCCCAGCGTATCGACCGGATTGTCCGCCCGCAGCGTCTCCAGGACCCAGCGCGTCCACGGCTCGATCAAGAGCAGCGCGCAGATCACCTGGCCGTCGCGCGTCCGTCGCCAGTACAGGGCGTCCAGGAACAACGCCAGCAGGCCCAGCGTGATGGTCGTGTAGAGCTGCGTCGGCTGCACCGCCAGCGACGGGTGCTCGCGCGCCAGCCGGTGCAAATCCGCCCCCGTGAGCTTGTACTCGCTCATCAGCTCCCCGGCGTATTCGAGGCCCCGGCCCGGAGGCGCAATGCTCCGGCGCGCAGCCGCCAGCATCTGCTCACGCAGGCCCTGGCGCTCATCCGCGTCGGTGGCTTGTTCCAGGCGGCCACGCAGGTCGCGCGTGGCTTCGTCGAACCGCGCGCGCACCGTGTCAAGCTCGCGGTCGGACGCCCGCAGCGCCTCGCGCGGCAGCGGCAGCACACTGCCGACCTTGCGCTCGCCGAACGCCAGCAGTTGCTGCGGCAGCTCCGCCCCTGGGACACGGTCCTGCCATTGCTGCACCTCCACCGGGCTGCCGAACGGGAAACGCACCGCCCACGGCAGGTCCGCGCACACGCCGCCCCAGCAGCAGCCGTTGAGGAAGCAGCCGATGCGGGCGATCGCATGGCCCAGCGCGGCCGAGGGGGCCAGGATGTCCAGGTACCACCGAATCGAGTGCTTGCCGAGCCGTAGGTACAGGAACACCAGCACCACGACGCAGATGAACCCGCCGTAGACCTCCAGCCCGCCCTTGCGCACGTCCAGGATGCCGAGGAAAACCCGCAGCGCACTGCCGCGCAGCGCAAACTTGTCCCAGTAATGGACGACGTACATGAAGCGGGCGCCGACCACGCCGCCCAGTATTGCGAGGAAGCTGCATTTGATCACAACGTCGGGATTGCCCCCGGATTTCGTCGCCCGCCGCACCGCCCAGAAGATCGACACCAGAAAACCGATCATCAGGGCGAAGCCGTAACCCGCGATCTCCCACCCCAGGCCCGGAATCTTGAAAATCACCGGCAGCATGATGACGCGGGAGTTTAGTCGGCCCGCCCGCTGTGGTCCACGCACGCCTCGGTGGTCAGGGGTGCGTGACGGCCGCTGCATCGGTTGGGGCACGGCACGCGCGCCTCAGCAACACGCCCGGCCCACGATCCGCTGCCTTCGCCGGGTCGGATGACGCTTTCGATACGGACAGGTAAAAGGTTGTGAGGGAACGCTCGTTTTGCTACAATACGGGGAACGGATTGGAATCGCTGGGGGAGGTTTTTTTGTTGGCGGTTCGGGCCCCGAACGGCCGGCAGTGACCATGCAGAATCGGTCAATGAGTTCCAACGAAGGCGCCGCGGCAGCCGAATACAGGCTGTTGTTGGTGCAGTCTCTTTGATGCGCTGGAGAGGACAGATGCGAACATCGCTCGATCAATCGTCGCGCCCGTCGCGCCTTACATGTTGGCCGATCCCGTTTGCCCGGCTCACCGCTGTGCTGGTGCTGGTCGCCGCGCTCGCACCGCTTGGGCGCGCGGAGGACGCGTCTTGGGACGGCTTATGGCGAACCGTCGCGCAGGTGCCCGCCAAGCACCTGGTCGGCGAACCCTGGGTTCGTCCCAACTACTTCGTTGGCGCCCTGCTCGACAACGCCAGCCTCGCGAAACAGCTCGGCCAGGCGCCGCTGGAAGACACTCCTGAGGCGGAAACCAATCCGCTCTACATGACCCTGCCCACGCCCGACGGTGTCTTCGCAATCTTCCGCGTGGTCGAGTCGCCCATCATGGAGCCCGGGTTGGCGGCGCAGTTTCCGCAGATCAAGACCTACCTCGGACAGGGCGTCGACGACCCGACGGCGACCGTCCGGCTTGACACGACCCCGCTGGGCTTCCACGCCCAGGTGCTATCGCCCAACGGCAACTACTACATCGACCCGTATACGCGGAACGATTACGAGTTCTACGCCAGCTATTACAAACGTGATCTGACGGACAGGCATGGATTCTCGTGCCATCCGGCCGATGACGAGGCCGTCCACCCGGCCCTCCCCGCCGGCGCGGGCGGCGACAAGTCATCGGGCGGCACCCGCCGCACGTACCGCCTCGCGAATGCCTGCACCGGCGAGTACGCGGCGTACTTTGGCGGGACGGTCGCGGCGGCGCAGAGCGCGATCGTGACGGCGATCAACCGCGTCACGGGCGTGTACGAAACCGAGTGTGCGATCCGCATGACGCTGGTCGCGAACAACACGAGCATCGTCTACACGAACTCCAGCACCGACCCCTACACGAACAACAACGGCTCGACCATGTTGGGCCAGAACATCAGCACCTGCAACAGCGTGATCGGCAGCGCCAACTACGACATCGGCCACGTCTTTTCGACGGGTGGCGGCGGGGTGGCGTACCTCGGAGTCGTGTGCGGGAGCAACAAGGCCGGCGGCGTGACCGGCTCGACAGCCCCGGTCGGCGATGCCTACTACATCGACTACGTCGCCCATGAGATGGGCCACCAGTTCGGTGCCAACCACAACTTCAACGGCACCGGCGGCTCCTGCGGCGGCGGAAACCGCAACGCCTCGACCGCCTACGAGCCCGGCTCCGGCTCCACGATCATGGGCTACGCGGGGATTTGCGGCGCCGACGACTTGCAGCCCCACAGCGACGCTTACTTCTCGGCCGACAGCTACCGCGAGATCATGGCCTACGTCACGACCGGCGGGGGTGCCAGTTGCGCAAGCACGACGTCGACGGGGAACACTCCGCCGACGGTCAACGCTGGCGCCGACTACACGATCCCGAAGCAGACGCCCTTCCAACTCACCGCCACCGGCAGCGACCCTGACCTGGACACGCTCACCTTCTTCTGGGAGGAGCGCGATCTCGGCGCGGCCCAGTCGGCCAGCGGTGGGATCATCGCCGACAACGGCACCAGCCCGTTCATCCGTCCCTGGACGCCCACGACCAGCCCGTCGCGCATCGTGCCGCGTCTGAGCGACCTGCTGGCCAACACGCTCGCCTTCGGCGAGCAGCTTCCCAACACCAACCGCACCGTCCACTTCCGCTGCACGGCCCGCGACAACCGGGCTGGCAGCGGCGGGGTGAACTTCGACGACATGGTCATCACCGTGACGACCGCCGCCGGCCCGTTCCTGGTGACGAGCCCGAACACGGCGGTGTCCTGGTCGGGCACGCAGACCGTGACGTGGAACGTGGCGAGCACGACCGCGTCGCCCGTGAGCTGCGCCAACGTCCGAATCCTGCTGTCCACCGACGGCGGAAACACCTGGCCCACCGTCCTGCTGGCCAGTACGCCCAACGACGGGAGTGAGCCGGTCACGCTGCCCAATATCTCGACCACGACCGCGCGCATCCGCGTCGAGGCCGTCGGAAACATCTTCTTCGACGTTTCAAACGCCAATTTCACGATCACGCCCGGCGGCACGGCCCCGTCGATCACCGGCCAGCCGAGCAACCAGACGGTCTGCTCCGGCGGCTCGGCCAGCTTCACCGTGACGGCCACCGGCTCCCCTGCGCCGACCTATCAGTGGCGGAANNGTCGGCACCGGCGACGCCGCCACCAATTACAACTGCGTCGCGACCAATGCGTCCGGGTCCGCCACCAGCGACGATGCCTCGCTGACCGTGAATCCGCTGCCCGACTGCACGATCACGCCGGCTCCGACGCCGGTGTGTGCGAACTCGACGGGCAACACGGCCTCGGTGCCGAATGCCGGCCTCGGTGCGACGTATGTGTGGGGCATCACCAGCGGCACGATTACCGCTGGCGCTGGTACCAACCAGATCACCTACACCGCCGGGGCCACCGGCCCGGTGCACTTGACCGTCACGGTGACGACGGCGGCCCTCTGCCTGTGCAACAACGCCACGGACGTGCCGGTCGTGACGTGTGGCGCGACCGGTGCCTGCTGTTCCACCAGCGGCACGTGCGCGGTGGTCACGAGCGCTGCCTGCGCGACGGCCGGGGGTGTTTATTCCGGCGACGGCACCGCCTGCCGTCCCGGGAATCTCTGTCCGGCGTCGTGCCAGGGCGACATGAACTGCGACGGCCGGATCACCTTCGTCGACATCGACCTGTTCGTGGCTGCGCTTGGCGGCGAGTCGGCTTGGACGGGCTGGCCGTGCCCGTGGCTCAACGGCGACTCCAATAGCAGCGGCACGGTCACGTTCGCCGACATCGACCCATTCGTCGCGCTGATCGGAACGACGTGTCTGCCGTAAGTGCAGTCCACGACCGCGTAGTCAGTTGAAGTAGGTTGTTTCAGCAGGCCGGTGGAAAACTCCACCGGCCTGCTGCACATCTCGCGCTTCAGAAACCCGCCGGCGCGCCGGGAATGGCCAGTGACGTGCGGACGACGGCGTCCGTGACCGCTCCCGAACAGAAATCTCTTGAGATTTGTCGATTTTCCCACCCACAACCGATTTTTTAGCGGAAACTGTTAGTTAGGGACACGATGTGGGCGCCGCGGACGGGTGGGCAAGGGACCCCTGGCGCGGCGCGCCAACCCTGGGAGGGTACGCACATGTCCAAGCGGCGCGTCCGGCGCGAACGGGACACGCGGACGCATGGAAATGGATGAGCTTCCATCTCGTTTCACGCTGAAAGGAAGGAACAAAACATGAAATGGAAAGTGGCTGTAGGAATCACTGTGGCGGTGCTGTGTAGCGTCGCCCTGGCGCAGATCCAGGCCAAGAAGACTGCGACTGGGTCGGAACAGACGCCGCAGAAGACGACGGCTATCCGCACGGCGGTGCCGGAGAACAACGGAACGCACGTGGCCGGGTCGCCGAAGCCGCACGCAATGCTCTTCCCCGTGACCGATGATGGGCAAGGGGATCCCTCGTACACCGCGCCGGCCGACGACCGCGTCGTGGATCCGAACGAGTGCGCCACGGCGCCGGTGATCACCGGCGATCCCAACAACCCCGTGGGCATTGACATCTACCTGCCGTGCACGGGGACGTACAACGTGAACGACCCGTATATGCCGGGCGCCTGCATCGGCGACGGTGGCGATCCGCCCGGCGAATACTATTTCAACGACAGTGAGTGGCTCAAGGTCATTGTGCCGGCGGGCAGGACCATCATGTATGTTGACGATTGCGCCGCGCCCGCCGGCACGGGCCACGCCTGGCCCGCGAGTCCGGACGGGATCTTCCAGGTCGTCTCGCCGAAGGTCGGCTCGGCTTGCGTGAGCGGCTACAGCAACTGGAACTACCTAGGCTGCTTCAACGACAACGGCTGTCCGAATCCTCCCGGGAGCGCGTACCCGTACCTGGAGCGCGGCACCTACAACGTCGTTCCGGGCGGAGCTTACTGGATTATGATTGCGCGCTGGCCGACGAATTGCGACTACACGAATACCGGTTGGTATCGGGTGACCGTGCGCTTCGGCGTCGCTTGCGCGATGACGTGCGATCCCAACGCGGCCAACACGTTCGCGGAGCGGGAATACGCGCCGGGCGACATGTCGCAGCACATCAACGACGGCTGCTTCGGTACTGGGGCCCTCCCCGCCTTCGCCGCGATCCGCTGCAACGAGGCGGTCTGCGGTTCATCGTGGTATTTCGACGCGACGAGTCACGACGAGGATTGGTACCGCCTGATTGTGCCGGGGACCAGCAACGTCAAGCTGGACTGGTACGCGAAGGCGCAGTTCAAGGCCGACCTGAAGATCTTGAGGCCGGGTACCACCGACCCGAACAATCCGTGCACCGGTTACACAGTTGTGGCCCAGAACGACCCGAACGCCTTCATCACATGCAACAGCGACCCGAACGCGATCGCTTCGCACGCGATCGTCGCCAGCACGCCGCCCGGCGAGTACTACTTGACGATCGCGCCCACGGCGGACACCCCGGGCGGGTTCATCTACTCGGCCAAGGTCACGGAGACGCCCTGCACGGTGGCGCACGGCGCGTGCTGCGACGCCACCAACCCGAGCAATCCGACGTGCAGTGTCACGATTGCTGCGAACTGCACGGGTACCACGAAGCACTACTGGGGCGACGGGACCATTTGCCCGCCAGATTACGGCTGCTGGGTCTGCCCCCCGGGCGCAAACATCAGCCCCGAGGGCGTGTGCTCCGACGGCTACGTCGACACCTACGACCCGGGCTGCGCGGCCGGCGATAGTCCGCTCGTCCCCAACGAACTCGTCTGCGGCCAGACGTGGTGTGGCACGTCGGGGACGTTCGTGACTGGCGGCAGCAACGCGCGGGACAACGACTGGTATTTCGTGGACCTCACCTACAACGGCAGCAACCCGGTCTGGACGGCTCCGGCCGATCCGAACGTGTACGAGGCCCGGAAGATCGACATCTTCGTGTACGCCGAGTTCGACGCCGAGGTGCTGATCTGGGATTTCCTCGACCCCCAGAACCCCTGCGCCGGCACCGTGGACCCCTCGGTTGACGTGTTCGCCAAGGCCGGCGAGCCGATCGAGTTCTCGTTCTGCAAGACCAAGGTCGCCGACCTAGTCCACGCGTGGGGCGACTTCTTCATCGTCGTGCGCCCGGCGTTCTTCGGCACGTCGCGCGAATACCCCTGCGGCAGCCATTACTGGATCCAGATGCAGTGCGCCAGCCAGTGCGACCCCGGTGCCTGCTGCCTGCCGTCGGACGATTGCATCGAAGAGGTGAGCGCGGAGGTCTGCGGCAGCCTGGGCGGTACCTTCCAAGGCACGGGCACGACTTGCTTCACAGCCAATTGCCCCCCGAAGCCCATTTGGTACCCGCTTACGGACGGTCTGACCATCCAGGAAGAATATCCGTTTAGTACGGCGAACTGGCCTCCGCAGCAGTCCAGCGGCCATCCGAATCCGGCCTGGTTTGGTGGATCGTCGTGGACCAAGGAGCCGGGCATCACCTATTCCCCGACTCTCCAGGGCTGGGGCCTGACGGGGACGTACAAGGATGCCCACATGACCCTGGTAATCAACAACTTGTTCGTGGAATTCCACATCAAGAAGTTCTGGCTCCAGTTCGACCTTTACCAAGAGGGCTCCACGGCGTTGGCCTGGGAGCCAGTACTCTCGCCGGGTTCAACCATCAAGAACAGGACGGGCAAGATCACGCAACTCCCGGGCGGATGGGTACGTTGGACATGGGCGGCCGACTTTGATCCGCAGCCCGCGTGGGAGCGCATCCAGTTTCGGTTTACCACCTGGGATTTGCCCAACTCCAAAGTGGTAATCCGTAACCTGAAATTCGGGACCCACTGTCAAGGTCGCATCGGCAACTTCCCTGCCAACAGTGGCTCGGGGACCACCTTCCCCACGCCCGACACGCCGGTTGAGCCGGATTTCCCGAACCCGCCCGGTAACGGCACGTGGTTCTTCGGCGGCACGGTCCCCGTCGAGTGGATCGCGGTACTCACCAGTCATCGAGGCGTCACGGGGATTGGCCCGGGCCAGAACGGCAACGTCGTACTGAAGCTGCACGTAGGCAACGCGTCTGCGCCACTGACCAAGCACGTATGGGTCCGGTACGACGCCTACATGGGCACATCCACGTCCATCACACGTACGGAGACAACCGCGACCGGCTCCGTAATACAGAACAAGGACGAGGGCACCCCGGAAGACCTTGGTGAAGGCTGGAAACGACACACCGTCACGTTCGACATCGTTCCGCAGCCAGATTGGGAGGAAATCACCTGGACGCTGACAAGCGCGAACGACCCTACCGGGGTGGCCATCGACAATGTGCTGGTGGCAACGGAGTGCGCAGAACAAGATGGCTGCTGCTATCCGGATGGCTCCTGCGCGGAAACGACTCTGGCAGACTGCACGGGCACCTGGCAAGGTCAGGGTACGCACTGCGTTGCGAATCCGTGCGCCAACGGTGCCTGCTGCTATCCAGACGGCTCCTGCGCGGAAACGACCCCGGCCGACTGCACGGGCGACTGGCAAGGCCCGGGTACGCACTGTGATCCAAATCCGTGTGCCCTCGGCGCCTGCTGCGACGCCGTCACCGGCGCGTGCAGCGTTGTGCTCCAGACCGCGTGCACCGGCCCCTGGCAGTTGGGCGTGAGCTGTGATCCGAACCCGTGCTGCCCGGGCGACCCGAACACGTTCTGCGACAGCTTCGCGGTACCCGAGAACGAGGCGAACTGCGGCGTGCCGCTCGACACCGTCGACGGCGGCTGCAACTTCACCCCAGCCAAGCTGATTACGCTGCCCAGCTCTGGAGCGACGATCTGCGGGAACACCGCGATCATCGCGGATCCGAACGACCCCGGCCACGTGTTGTTCGACACGGATTGGTACTGGTACCACCACATCGGCGTTGGTAAGCACCTGGTGACGTTCATGGGCGCGCAGTTCGACGGGCGCGTGTACGTCTTCGGTCCTTATGCGACGGCGAACACGACTCAGCTCTGCGACCCGAACGACACCACGGCGGGCTGGTACTGGGACTTCGCGAACTGCGACTTCGCCGGCGTGTATGATCCGAACGCCTTGGCCGGGCATTACGCGATCATCGTGATACCCAACCAGAACCTCGGATTGCTCACCTGCGGAACCGCCTCGTACGAGCTGATCGTCGCGTCCGGTCTGCCAGGCGCGTGCTGTATTCTCGACCCGAACAACCCGCCGTACTGCGTCGAGACCTACGGCGGGCTGTGCACCGACGTGGGCGGAACCTTCAAGGGTGAGGGCGTGTTGTGCAGCTCCAGCCCGTGTAATCCAACCGGTGCCTGCTGCACCCCGGCTGGCGGTTGCACGCAGACACTGCAAGTCAACTGCCTGTCGCCGAACGTGTGGCACGGCGAATGGACGAGCTGCTCGCCCAACAACTGCCCGCAGGCGCCAACCGGTGCCTGCTGCTCCACGACCGGCGTCTGCTCGGTGATCACGCAGGCGGCGTGCACGGGCGCCGGCGGTCACTACTACGGCA
>PMMM01000196.1:0-79733 GCA_003162245.1 Phycisphaerales bacterium | reverse complement strand
ATCGGCACGACGTGTCTGCCGTAGACGCAGGCCGCGGACACGCACAGCCGCCGGGACATCCGTCTCCGGCGGCTGTGCGTTCGCGGCGCCATTGCGGCGCCAGCCGCGGGCGGACAAAATCGCCCGCCGGTGAACGAACTCGGACAACCCTCGGCCCCGCCGCCCACGGTCTGGTCGCATTTCCCTGCACCAGATGACGCCGGGCCCGCTTTGCCTCCCTCACTCGCCACGCGCGTTGCCGAGGCGCTGCAAACGGTGCTAACCGGCCTGATCCTGGCCTTCATCTTCCGCGCCTTCCTCGTCGAACCGTTCATTATCCCGACCGGCTCCATGGCCGAGTCGCTGCTCGGCGCACACGCCACGCAGACCTGTCCCGCCTGCGGCTGGGTCTTCAACTTCGCGCCCCTCGCGACCGCGACACCCACCGGCGGCGGTTTCGTCCGGCCCGCGGAGATCATCTGCCCCAACTGCCAGTTGCGGCTCGCACCTACCGCCGCCGACACGGTCCCCGTGGCCGGCGACCGGATTCTCGTCCACAAGTGGCCCTACTTTTCCGGGCTGATCGCGCCGCAACGCTGGGATGTACTCGTCTTCCGCGATCCTGCCAACCCCGAGCAGCACTACATCAAACGCCTCGTCGGACTACCCGGCGAGAAGATCGAGCTCATCGCCGGCGACGTCTTCATCAACGACCGCATCGCCCGCAAGCCGCCGGAAATCCAGCGCGCCCTCTGGTTCATCGTCTTCGATCAGGCGCACCTGCCGCGCGCGACCTCGGACTCCCCCCCCGCGCCGCGCTGGCGGAGCCCCGAGCCGCCGCCGGCCGCCGCCGCCGGCTGGTCGGGCATGGACACGCGCATCATCCGGTACGACGGCCTCGACGACACGCCGCGCCGCCTGTCATTCAATCCCGACACGGCTCCCGAATACCTGGAGGACGTTTACGGCTACGACCGCGGCTCGGGCGGCAACTTCGTCGGGGACGTGCGGCTGGTAGCCGAGCTCACGCTGCACGACGGCGGCGGGTGGTGCCGTTGGGAATTGGTGCGCCCCCCCTACCGCTTCTCCGCGCACGTCGGTTGCGACGGCGGCGTCGAATTGGCCATGACGCCGCTCGCCGACCCGAATGCCCAGCGCGTCGTCGCCGCGCTCGCGCGGCCCCCCCTCCCCCGCGACTGGCCCCTCGTGATCGAATTCGGCCACGTGGACTATCGCGTCTACTTGAAGCTCGACAATCGCGAGCTGCTCTGCACGTCGGATGCCGACTACGCGCCCGATCTCGCCGAGCTCCGTTCTTCTCCAATCCGCACACCAGTCGGACTCTCCCTGGCGGCCAGCGGCGTCCGCCTGGAGCTACGCGGCCTGCGAATCGACCGCGATGTTTACTACACGCGGAGCCCCCAAACCCGCCGCGCGTTGCCCGGTCGCCCCTTCACGCTCCACGACGACGAGTTCTTCGTCCTCGGCGACAACAGCCCCGACAGCCACGACAGCCGCGAGTGGACCGAGCGCGGACCGCACCTGCCACCCGACTATCGCCCCGGCACGGTTCTCCGCAGCCAGATTGTCGGCCCCGCCGCTTTCGTGTATCTTCCGGGCCTGCTGCGGGTTGGGCCCGGCGGTCGCTTGCTGGTGCCCGATCTGGGACGCACGCGCTTCGTGCGGTGACACCTTCGCCCGAGAGTGCTGAGCGGTGAGTTGTCAACAAAAAAAAAGCTGTGCGGCGCTGCAAATTCGCGAAAGCCGCCGCGGTGCGTCCCCCCGCCGCCGGCCCTCCTCTCGCCGGCGTGCGGAAAACAGGCACTGTCGTGCGCAACTCGTTTCTTTACAACAACGTGCGCGATTTCGCACCCCTGTCAATAGACCAAGATTGTTCCTATTTGTTATCGGGCCAGCCGCACCTGTGCCATCCTCCACTGACCCCGTGACTTACGATCTTCTGCACAGGTTATCCACAATCCTCCGCCGTTAGGGAGAACCCCTATGTTGCTCGAGGTTGAAAACCTGGTGAAGTCCTACGGCGGCCGGACGGTCGTCGACCACGTTAGCTACCAGGTCGACGCCCAGGAGATCGTGGGCCTGCTCGGACCGAACGGTGCGGGGAAGACCACCAGCTTCCGTATGACCGTCGGCATGATCACGCCCGAAGGCGGACGCGTCCGCTTCGGTGGCGAGGACATCACTTCCCTGCCCATGTACAAGCGTGCCCGCCGCGGCATCGGCTACCTCTCCCAGGAGCCGAGCGTCTTCCAGCGCCTTACCGTCGAGCAAAACCTCATGGCCATCTGCGAGACCATGCGGCTGACACGGACGGAACGGCAGCACATGGTCGAATCGCTGCTCGATCAGTTCGGCCTAACCAAAGTCCGCCGCAACCCCGCACGCCGCATTTCCGGCGGCGAGCGGCGGAAGCTCGAAATCGCCCGCGCCCTGATCACCAGCCCCAAGCTGATCCTGCTCGACGAGCCCTTCAGCGGTGTCGATCCGATCGCGGTCGAAGATCTGCGGAAGGAGCTCTACCGCTTGCAGGAGCACGGCATCGCGCTCCTGCTGACGGACCACAACGTGCACGAGACGCTGAAGGTGACCGACCGCAGCTACGTGATCCACGAGGGCCACGTGATCTGCTCGGGTACGCCCATCGACCTGATCAACGACCCGCGCGTACGGGAGGTGTATCTCGGCAACACGTTCCGCGGCGACGAATTCGGGCCGCGCGACGCGGCCGTCGCGTCGTGAGTCTCCGCAATCCGCGGCCCCCACCAATGCCAAGTAACCTCGCCGCGTTGGCCATCGTCGCGACCGCCCGCGGGGCGGAATTCACCGTGAAGGTCGTCCCCGGCGCCTCGCGCACGCGAGTGGTCGGCGTCCTCGGGCGCGCGCTCAAGGTGGCGGTCGCCGCCCCACCCGAAGCCGGCAAAGCCAACGCCGCCGTCGCCGCGCTGCTCGCCAGTGTCCTCGGCGTGAAGAAAGGCGACGTGACGATCCTCAGCGGCCAGACGCAGCCGCTGAAACGCGTCGCCGTGGTCGGCATTACGCCCGAGAACGTCCGCGCACACCTCGCCGCGACGTGATTACGCCGCCGTCAACCGCCGATACGCCTCTTCGTACCGCTCCCGCGTCCGCGTGACGATCTCCTCCGGCAACACCGGCGGCGGCGGTTGCTTGTCCCAGACCACCGATTCCAGGTAGTCGCGGAGAAACTGCTTATCGAAACTCGGCGGATCGTCACCCGGCCGGTACTCCTCGATCGGCCAGAAACGCGACGAATCCGGTGTCAGCACCTCGTCGGCCAGCACGAGTTCGCCGCCGGACAACCCGAACTCGAACTTCGTGTCGGCCAGAATGATCCCACACCGCTCGGCGTGCGCCGCGGCCTGGTCGTAGATGTCGATTGCCCGCTGCCGGACCCGCTCCAGCAGTTCCCGCGGATCGCCCGCGACGCTTCGTCGGGACGCGAGGAACCGCGCGACGACCTCGGTCGCCCGGTCCAGCGAGATCGGCTCGTCGTGCCCCACCTCCGCTTTCGTCGAGGGCGTGAAGACTGGTCGCGGCAGCTTCTCGCCGCGCCGCAGGCCGGCCGGCAGCTCGACACCGCTCACCCGACCGGTCGCCGCGTACTCCTTCCAGCCGTTGCCGCTGATGTACCCCCGCACGATGCACTCCATCGGCAGAATCTCGACCCGTTTCACGACCATCGTCCGCCCCCGTAGCTGGGCGAGGTGCGGCTCGTAGCCCGCCGGCACGTGCTCGTCATCGACGACGTACTCCAAGTGGTGCGGCGTGCAAGCGGGCAGCGCCTGGAGCCAGTACCGCGACATCTGCGTGAGCAGAACGCCCTTACCGGGGATCGGCTGATCCATCACGACATCGAACGCGGAAACCCGGTCGGTCGCGACGATCATCAGCCGCTCGCCGAGCTGGTAGAGATCGCGAACCTTGCCGCGCTTGACCAACCCGGGCAGGTCGGTCCGGGCAACGGCCGGTGCTGACCGCGGCGATGCCGTCATGGTCCTCTACTCCTCACTCGGCTCGGAATCCGCCGGCCGCGAGTCCGCCTCGCGCGCGTCGCGCTCCGAACCGCCGGGTTGACTGGCTGCGGCCAACCCCGCGATTGGCGGCTCGATCGGGTCGACCCACCCGTCGTCCGGGCTCAGGTCCATGTATCCGGGCAGCGACGCCACCCAGCCCGCCAGGTGCATCAGGTCCGCCCGCAGCCGGGTCAGGCGCGCGGTCTCGGCGCGTTTCTCCTTCAACGCCGGATCAAAACGCAGCCGCGCCGCCAGCAGCGCCCCCGCCCGCGCCGCGTCCGCGACGAGCAGCCGCGCATCGGGTTTCAGCGCGTCGTATTCGTTGAGTTGGCTCGCCCATTCCGCCACGGTTCGTCCATCATGCTCTCGCGCGAGCAGGATTTCGGCCTGGCGTGCCAGCATCCGGCCCAATGCCGCTCGTTCGTACTTCGTCGCTGAATTGAGTTGGAAGCCCCGCCCGTGCCCGGCACGGCTTGCCAAGTAGATGCGCGTCTTCGCCAGGAACTCATCGAGCGGGATGCCGCGCGCCGCCCGGCATTGCGCGTCCAGATCACCGAGCACCGCCCCGGACGCGTCGGCGACGCTGCGCTGCATGGCCCGCAGCCCGGCCGCCAGGTCGCCGTCACCAAATAGCTCGAACGCCTCGCGCAGCATCTGGCTGCGGTCCGGCGTGCGCTCCTCCTGGGAGGCGGGTTGCGACGCGACCCCGTAACCTGCTTGGACCAGCAGCGCGCCGCAGTGGCGGGAACCGTCGCCCAGGTACACAATGTCCGCTTGCATCGCGGCCGACGTAGCGAGGATGATGAGCACAGTTGACCGCACCGGCTGGTCCGCATCCGAAGCGTGGCACCGCACCCGCGGCGGCATTATACGATGACGACCACGACGAACAACGACCGCTCCTCGCCGGCCCGGCTGCGGGTCGGGCTCATCGCCGAGGGCGAGCGGCTTGCCCTGGTCGCGCCCGCCGTCCAGGCCTGCCCGCTCGTGCAACTGTGCGGCCAGTCGGGCATGCCGCAGACCGCCGCCCTGCCAGACATACCCTGGTTCGACGACCGCCGCCAACTGATCGGCCACCCCGACGTGCAAGCCGTCCTTCTCGCGACCACGACCCGCGGCGACCTCGGCCTGGGAGCCATGGCGCTGGAGCGCGGGCTGCCCGTCTGGCGGCTGCCGCCCATCGCCCGCAGCTTCGCGGAAGCGGCCGAGCTGGCCGCCGCCGTCGCGCGCCAGACCACGGTGTACCGCGTCGCGTCCTGGTGGGAGCATGTGGAGAACCACGCTTGGCGGGAGCTGCAATGGCCGGACGATTTCCAACCCATCCTCTCCGAGTTGCGCGTCGCCGTCCGCGGGCCAGACCCCCAGTCGTGGCGCTGCAACCTCGCCGAGGCCGGCGGCGGCGTGTTGACCCATGACGCGTACGGCTGGCTGGAGGCCCTCGTCGCCGTCCGCGGGCTCCCTGAGACCCTGTGCGCGACCGTGGCCCGGCAGCGCGTCGCCCCAGGCGCCGCGCCGCGCGAAACGGAAGACGCCGCCCTGGCCACCCTACGTTACGCCGGCGACGGTAGCGCCGCCCTCCGCGCTGCCTGGGATGCCCCCCCGTTCGAGCAGACGCTCACGCATCACGGCCATTCGGCCACCGTCACATTGAACGCCGACGAGGTGACCCTGCTGGACGCCGCGGGCACCCTTCGCGACCGCCACCCCCTGCCGACCGATTTTCTCGCCGGCGAGCTCCACCGTTTCGCCGAGTGGGTCGGCGGCGATGCCCACGCCCGCGCCGCGGCCGCCCTCGAGCGCCACCTTGCCGTCAGCGCCTTGTTGGAGACCATCTACCTGTCCGCCCGCACCAATCACCCCGAATCGCCACGCAAGCTCTACGAGGCACAGGGTTGGCCGCTGCCACGTTCATAAGCGCGCCACGCGTTCAACACCGCCTTGCGGCGCTCGCCGCCCTCGCTGCGGCCGGCCTCGTCCTCGGGGCCGGCTGTCTCGCGCCGACGCCCCGCGCGCTCACCATCTGGGCCGCCGGCGAGGATGAGGACCTCACGCACGATACACCACCCGCCCTCGAAAACGAGATCTACTCCGCGTCGCGCGGCGAGCTGCGGCTGCACGCCGCGTTGAACGAGACCGTCGCTTTCCAGATGGGTCTGCGCGCCGCCCGGCCGCCGGCCGGTCCGTTGACCATCGAGCTGTCCGACCTGGTTGGCGCGTCCGAGACGCTTGCCCAATCGGCACTGTCCGTCTACCGCGTGCACGACACGCGCGTCGAGCGCTTCCGCAGTTGGTACCCCGACCACACCGGCCGCCCCGCAACGCCCACGCTCGTCCCCGACGTGCTGATCCCCTGGGACGCGCCGCGCGGCGGCGGACCCCTCGTGCTCAGCGAGCCGCGCACCGAGCTCGTGTGGGTCGACATCCGCGTGCCGCCCACGCTCGCGCCCGGCGAGTACCGCGGGCGCATGGTCTGGCGGAATACGACCACAGGCGTCACAGAGTTAGCGTGCGAGCTGCGCCTCGACGTGCTCCCGCTCGCGCTTCCGGCCCGCCGCAGCCTGCCCGTGATCTGCCGCGTCGATCCGCGCGATCTCCTGGAAGCCTACCTCCACTGGCCCCGCACCTCGGCCGAGCAAACCCGCCTCCTGCCCGACGTCCCCAGCCACTTCGCCGCCGTCCAGCTCGTCAACGCCACCATGCAGTTGTTCGAGGAGCATCGCACGACGCCGATCTTGTGGGCGTCCTTCCCGAAGTTCCGCCCCGCCGGCGACCGCACGGTTGAAGTGCAGTGGGACGAATACGACAGCCTGGTGTCCGGCTGGCTGGACGGCTCCGCGTTTGCAGACCACACGCGGCTCGAAGTCTGGCCCGTCCCCGCCTCCGTCGAGTACCCCAGCGCCCAGCAAAACGGCGGCTTCGACTCCCAGCAGTACGCCCGCCTGCTGGCCGGCTATCTCCAGGAGTGCCAGCAACATCTCGCGCAGCGCGGCTGGCGCGAGCGCACTGTGCTGCGCCTCTGCCCCCCCGAGCAACTTTCGCTCGCGGCCGTCGAGCACGTCCGGCGTGCCGCGGCCATCGTCCGCCAAAGCGAAACCTCGCTGCCGATCATCGCCCATCTGCCCCCCCGTTCGCTGCGCGGGCTGGGCTGGTTCGATGCACCGCCGATCGAGCTCACCGGCGTGGACATCTGGGCCCCGCCCGCCATGTGGTTCGAGCCCGACGCCATGGCCCAGCAGCGCCGTCTCGGGCAATCCACTTGGTTCATGCCCAGCGACCCGCCCTACAGCGGCACCCTGGCGATCGGCGCCCCCGCCAACGACCCGCGCATCCTGCCGTGGCAGGCCTATGCGTGCGGCGTCACCGCCCTCTGGATCGAGCACGCCGCCGAGTTCCGGACGCCGCCGCCCGCCGCCGGCGCCTTCGCATCCGACGGCGCGGCCCTGATCTACCCCGCCGACGAGTATGGGCTGCGCGAGCGCGGTCCCGTCGCGTCCGTGCGGCTGAAGCGTCTGCGGCGCGGCATTCAGGATTACGAGCTGCTGCGGCTCCTCGAGACGAACGGGCAGCAGCTTCTGGCGCAGAAGATGGCCGACCAAGTCGTCCGCTGGGTCGGCACCGACGCGTGCCTCGACAACCTGCTCAGCACCAAGGAAGCCGGCTGGCCGGCCTCGCCGTCCGTGCTCGCGCTCGCGCGCCTGCTGATGCTCCGCGAGTTGGCCGGCGAGTTCGCGCCGAATCCCGCCACGCGCCAGCAGCAGATCGCCAGCCTCTCGCAGTGGAGCCTGCTCTTCAACCAAGCCGAACGCGTCACGATCAGCGTGGACGGCGTCCGCCTGACCGCACCCCCACAGGGCTTGCAAGCCCAGGTCTTCACGAGCCTGTCCAACGCCACGAACCGCCCGATTGACGGCCGTTGGCTCCTGCCCAATCCGCCGCCCGAGTGGACCCCGCCCGCCGACGTGGCCGCCAGCGTGGCGCCCGGCGCGCGGCGTCCGACACGCCTCGACGTGGACCTCAAGTCACTGGCGTACAACGCCGACGGCGTCTACCCCTTCGACGTGGTCTTCGATTCCCCCGCCCTCGGGGCCTTTCGCCGCGAAGCCCGCCTGGCCGTCGCCGCCTGTCCGCCGCTCGAGATCCCGCCCGTCATCGACGGCCAACTGGACGACTGGCCGCTCGCGTCGAACAATGCCGCCGGTGATTTTCGCCTCTGCCGCCACCGCACCCCGGAGCTCAGCAGCCCGACGCTGCCCACCCAGGCCTTCTTCGGTCTCGACCCGGAAAACCTCTACATCGGCGTGCGCTGCGCGCTCCGCGGCGGCGAGCCCCCGCTCTGGCGCGCCGACAACACCATGCCAATTGACGGCATCGTCCCGTGGGGCCAGGACCTGGTCGAAATCCTGATCGACCCGCGGCCCACCACCGCGGGAACCAGCGGCGACCTGTACTGTTTACAGGTCAAGCCCAGCGGCCTGCTCGTGGCCCGCAAGGGCTGCCGCACCGACCCGCCGATCGGGGCCTCGCAGGTCTGGCCCAGCGGCGCGCGCGTCGCCGTGACCGTCGGCCGCGACGCCTGGGTCGTCGAGCTCGCGATCCCCCTCGGCGCGTTCGACCCGCAGACGCGGCGCAACAACTACTGGGGGCTCAACGTCACGCGCCTCGACGCCCGCCGCGGCGAATACTCCTCCTGGTCCGGCGCCCGCGGCAACTGCTACTCCCCCCAGTCCCTCGGCAACCTCATCATGGTCTGGCCTTAGTGTTCTACCTCGTTGGGAACGCAGTCCACCCGAGCCGCGACATTTGCGTCGCGCGGTCTTCTCGCGCGCCCTGCGGTCGCCATAGTGGGTTGCGCGCGCGGCCCGCGTTGTGCCTCTGTCGTTAGGGTTGGCTCTCAGGCACGGCGTGCGGCCGGTCCACCGCGCGGGCCTGGATGCGGTTCGGCTTCAGGTCGAGCACCTCGATCCACGCCGCGAACGGCTTCTCGGTGAGCCGCTCGGCCAGCGTTTGGGCCGACATCTGCGCTTTGATGCGATATAGGCCCGTCCCCTTCGAAAAGTCGCCCTCCACCGAGCGGATGCGATCCGGATTGAAGCCGGCCAGCGCCTTCTTCAGCTCGACGTACGTCTTGAAGTCGAGCCGGTCGACCTCCAGCTCGATGTCGCCCGCGGCGGTGATCTGCGTCGACCATTGCTCCATCACCGCGTCGATCAGCTTGACCGCCAGCACCGGCTCACGCCGATTATCCGTGTCGGGAAACGTCGCGGCGACCAGCGCGGCCCGGGCCGCGGGCGGGCTGAACTCGTGGTACGACCGCACGCCGCGCTCGCGCGTCGGGATCGACTCGCTCACCAGCAGCTTGCCGGTGTCGGTGTAGTAGATCTTCGCCTGGACGCCGCAGTTGTAGAAGGCGGCCTTCGCCCCGTAGATGTCGCGCACCCCGACGCGGTCGGCGTTCGCCGAGCCGCGGATCAGGATTTGGGCGCCGGCGTCTTTGGCCAGACGGGCCAGCTTGGCCGCGTCCCGCTCATCCCGGGCGTCGGCGGCCTCGCGGTGCTTGATGTCCTCGACAGCCTTCCGCTCGACCAGGTCGAAGCCGGCCTTCAGGAACAGTTGCTCGATGCGGCTCTCGACGACCGAGTCGTCCTCCAGGCGGCCGTCGATCTTCTCGTCGATCCAGACCATGATCTTGGGCCGGCCGATCTGGTCGAGGACGTTCTGTACCTCGCCCCACATCTTCGCGACGGTGCTCGGGCGGACGGTCGCCTCGATCGTGACTTCTACAGTGCCCCCGGGGCCCTCGCGCTCCTGAAGGACCTTGTAGTCGCTGACCAGGCCGGCCGCCCGGCTGTAGATCGTGTCGCGGATCAGCGCGAAGTTCTCGACGTTCGAATGCGCCGAAATCTCCACGCCCGCCCCCTGCTCGACCGCCTTCCGCAGCGCCTGCTTTAGCGCGTCGTCGCGGTTGTACCCCTCCGCGGTCACCCGGACGACTTTCGCCTCGGGCTCCCGCTCCGGCGGCGGCGGGGCTGGAGCCTCTTCCGGCTGCGCACTGGCCAGCATGCACGCGGAACACAGGAGAGCGACGAGCACAACTCTCATGGATTCTCCTTCTGCGGGGCGGGCAGCGTTGCGGGGCTGGCCGGCCCGGTCGCGGTCTCAGCCGGCTCGACTTCCTCGAGCTTCATATCCCGCCGCACGATTTCCCACAGCCGCCGCAGCGGCAGCTCCACTTCGACCTCCGCCCCACCGTCCGGGCGGACCTGGCGGCGAATCACGCGCGCCCCGCTGAGGAACAGCACGACGTCGTCCTTCAGGTCCTGATGGTAACCGACGAATTCCGCGACGCTGACGTTCTGCTGGATCACCAGCGCCTCGACCTTCCGCCGCAATTGGTCGAGCGCGTCCAGGCGCGCGGCCTGGTACTGCGTCGCCGCATCCGGCGACTGCCCCTCCACCGGCTCGAAGTGGCCAACGGCCATTCGCGTGTCGCCGGCCCACGCCGGCGCATCAAGCTCGATCGGCGTGTAGCGGTTCCGCAGGATCGTACGCTCCGGCGGCGGGGCGAGCCCGGTCGCGCTCAGTTCGTCCCGCCCGGCCAGGAGCACCATCTCGCGAAAATCGGCCGCGGTGAAGTCCTCCCCGCGGTACTGGTCGTCGTGGGCCTTCGTCACGATGCGCATCAGATCCTTGATGCCGATCCGCACGGTGGCGACGGCAATCTGGTCCGGCTCGAACTGCGTGCTGGTCTTGCTTTCCTTACGCACGCCGTCGTACACCGCGTTGCGGACGGCGTCGCTGATGTCGAAAAACTCCCGCAATCGCCGCGCCGCGGTGACCTTCAACCGCCCCGCCTCATCGAGCAGCGCGTGATACGCGTCGGCCTCGGCGGCCTGTCGTGCCAAGTCCAGGCCCGTGCTCGTGACATCCTCCCACCCGGGCGGCCGGTCCGTGACCGGATGCTCGGCGAGGGCGGCGCTGCCGGTCGTCCACACCATCGGCCAGCGTTTCGCTGCTGCCTGAATCGCCGCCGCGTCCACCCCGCGCACACCGGCCGCGGCGCCGAACTCATCCAGCAGCCGTAGCAACTGGTCGCGCAGGTCGTCCGGCGAAATGGCGACGTCGACCTCGCAGACCGCATCGGAATACTGGCGCAACTGGCCCTCCGCCGGCCGATTGCGCACCCAAAGCCGCAGGGCGCGGTCCAGCTCAACGCTGCCCGTCACCCAATCGCCGACGCCAGCCTCACGCGTGAGCGGCAACGCACGTATGCGCTGGAGCGCTTCCGTGCGCGCCTTGCCGAGTGCCAGCAACTCGAGCGTTTTGCGCTGCGCAGCCGTGGGGGCGGCCGGCGCGCTGCTCGGCGGTGCCGCGTGTGCGGCGAAGATGCCGAAAAGCGCCGCCAGGAGCGGGAGTGCCGCGGCCGGCCATGCGAAACGCAACGATCTCATAGGCGGGGCTGCTACTCCGGGACCATTTCGCCGCGCGGGGCTTCGTGCACCTGGCCCTCGTGCGTTTCCTCGTGGACCTGTACTTCGCGATGCGTGCGTTTGTGACAACCGGTGGCCGTCACGAGGCCGGCCAACACGCACACGAGCACGCCGATTCGGCAGCACCACTTGACCATGACTGATCCCTCAAATCCAAAACCGAGAATCGAAAACCGAAAATCCAAATTGCGGTCGCAGCCTATTGCCGCGCCGCCCGCCGCATCCCCTCGTCGATCGCCCCGAACACCTGCATCCCGGGCACGCCGACCGTCACATGCGCCGTCTCGCCGGTGATCTCCGTCTTGAGCACCTCGGCGTTGGCGATGAACGCCTGCACGAGCGTGTCCACTGTGTCGTGCGCGGTCAGGAAATCGCGGACGGTCGTATCGCCGCGCAACCGGAGGCCGGCGATTCGCTCCGCCAGCTTCCGCTTCGCATCCATCTCCGCGGCCCGCGCGGCCTTGAGCTTGCCCTGTGGCGTGTCGATCGCGGGGTCGGTGCCCTCGCCGTCCGCTTTGACGTAATCGGCGGCCCAATCGGGGAGCTCGACCCGCTCGGCGTACGCCTGGATGTACTTCGGCGGCGGGACGCCCATGCCGGTCGCCTCGAAATCCTTCTTCACGATGGTCTTGACGACCTCTTCGATGTCGTGACCCCGGGTCTCGTCCGGGTCGTTGTTCTTGTAGCGCCGGCTGTGCAGCGACCTGATCGTGGTGATGACCTGCTCGGTCGGCACGCGCAGCGTGACCTCGGCAATCAGCTCGTCGTTATGGAGGTACGTCGATACGTCCTCGGCCCCCTTGAGAAACGCATCCATGTCGGCGCGGACCTCGTCGCTCTCGGTCACAAAATCGCGGACTTGCGTGCGCGACGTGAGCCGCAGGCCCTTGAGCCGCTCGGCCAGCTTGCGCAGGGCGTCGACGTGCGCGGCCTGGATGGCCATGAGCCGCGCCCGCGCCGCCTCCGGCCCGAGATTCGCCCAGATCGCCGGGATCGGCGGCTTGGGCAGCTCCCTTGGCGGCGGACCGAGGAGTTCCACGGCCCCCTGGGGCAGGTCGGGCGGCAGATCCGGGCGCGGCGCGCCCATTCCAACGACCTTGATCACGTTCTTCTCGATACGCTTCGTGATCGACTCGAAGTCACTGGTCTTGACGTCGTCGCCCTTGTAGTAGCGGTCGTGCGCAGAGCGCAGAACCTCGACGACCTTCGCGACCGTCACCTCCGCGGGGACCTCGCACGAACCGTCCTCGTACCAGGTCGGCGTGCCGAGGCGAATCCCCTTGATGAAGCTGTCGACCTCGCCGCGGATGTCGTCGGACTCCGTCACGAAATCGCGCACGTACGTCCGCGAGTTGATTTGCAGCCCGTACACGATCTCCGCCAGCTTGCGGTAGGCGTCGGCCTCGGCCGCCCGCTTGGCGAGCAGCTTGTTCTGCTCCTTGGCGATGTCCTGGGCCCCGGCCGACGCCAGCCCGATGAGCAACCACCCCCCTACCACAGCCGTCATTCGCAGTACTCGCATGGCGTAGACCTCTTGCAGCCCGAGAAGCCCGTGGCCCGGCGGCACACCCGCCCGGGTTCGCATATAGCTTGGACAACCGGCCGCGGCGACGGTTAGGCGGCCGCAGCCTCGGGCGCACAGGATAAACGATCCGCAACCCCGCCGCACGGGCCGGAGGCCCGCGCGCGTCTGGCTTGGCCACAGGAAGGACGAGGCTCCTGCTGTCGGGAGGGCGAAGCTCCTGCCGAGCCGCGGTTCGCCGGGAGGCTCGCCCTCCCAAGGCGACGCACCCTAATTGAAGCCGCCCTAGAAGTTCGTTATGTCGTCGCCGGTCCCAAACACGCCGTCCTTGCCCGGGCTCCAGAGCAGGAAAGTGTCGCGCCGTGTCGGCACGACATTGGCCTTGGAGGCGCCGTTAAGGCCGAAGGTCGTTTCGAAGATCTGCTTGTTCATGATCCAGTACGCGAAGGACTGCGTGTGGCTCCTGATGTCGTCATGTTGCGACGTTGCGGCGGTCGCGCCCGTCCTCCACGCCTGCGGTCCGAAGGTCAGCTTGTGCGGGCCGCCGCCGAAGTCCCAAGCGGGGATGGTAACGTCGCGTGAAGTCGAGGTTTCGGACGTCAGGCCGGTGAAGAGCGCATTGTCGCGCCACGTGTAGATGCCGGGCGGGCAGCCGGCGTTCGGGTCGCTGTCCCACGTCGTGAGCGTCGCGTTTGGCCGATCCGCGTAGCGCGAGTTGGCGGCGTAGTAGAGGATCGGCAGGTTGTAGGCGTCCACGAACACCCAATTCACCCATTTCGGGGCCCCGCCGGTCGAATCGTCCACCGGCGAGCCCGCCAGATCGCGCGGCGGGCGAACGATCGCCTGGCCCATGTAGGGGCCGCTCCGCGCCAGGGGTTCGGTGAGTTGGGTGGGCCAGCCGGTGTCGCCCGGCTTGCCGTACCACAGCTTTTGTCCCCAGCCAGCGGGACCGCCGACGGTTTCATCCCAGATCTTAGGCACGCTCCGCTTGGGCACGTACCCGTCGAGGTTCTTGCCCATCAGGTAGCGCACGAGCCACTGGCAGCCGAACATCTGCTCATTCCCGAGCACGTTTGCGTCACCGGCCTTGTCCTCCTCGGTCGGATCGTCGCCGGCGTGGGAGGGCGGGTAGTTGTTGCCGTGGCATTCGTCCTCATTCTCACCCACGAACAGCTCCAGGCCGTCGCTGATGCTCTTCATCGTGCCGCGCGTGCGGACGTTCTTGGCCGCATCGCGTGCTTTCGACAGCGAGGGCATCAGGATCGCAATGAGCAAAGCGATGATCGCGATGACCGTGAGCAGCTCAATCAGCGTGAAACCGCGGGCCGGCCGGACCGTCGACCGCAGCGCTACCCTCAAATCTGCGCGTGCCATAAACTCACCTGTAAAGGCCAGAGACGGTTGGCGCCGCGGGCACCAGCTCGCGCGCTGCGCAACCCTGTGCCACTTGGTCGCTATTATACCATTTCGCCGTGACTACGATGACCGGGGGTTGCAGCCGGTAGCGGGCCCGGGTCAGAACAGGAGGCGCAAATTCGTGCCGATGATTGTCATAGGAGTCGCATCCCGCCCGCGCCCCGGCGGTATAATAACTGCCGGGCAGGCAGGTCGCCTGCGGAAGGTGCGCCCGTAACTTACTGTCCAGGAGAAGGTTAGACACAGCCATGCCGATTGGGGAAGACCTCGTTGCCAAGGGCCTCATCACGGCGGACCAGCTCGCCGAGGCGACCGCCAAGCGGACTTCGCCCAGCGAGCGCATGGACCAGGTCCTGATTCGCGAGGGCTACGTCACGGAGCGGGCGGTGCTCGACGTCTTCAGCGAGCAGCTCCGCATTCCGGTGATCGAGCTCAAAGAGGCCGACATCGACCGCGAGTTGCTCAAGCTGATTCCGAGCCGGCTGGTGCACCGCTACGGGCTCATGCCGATCACGAAGAACGGCAAGGGCGTCCGCATCGCGACCTCCGACCCCTACAACATGTACGCGCTCGACGAGGTCCGCACCTGCATCAACATGCCCGTCGAGCCCATCCTCGCCCCACGCACCGAGATCCAGAAGCTCATCCGCGCGTTCTACGGCGTCGGCGGCGAAGTGCTCCAGGAGATGGTCGACGAGAAGGGCGACCTCGAGATCATCGACGAGAAGAAGGTCGAGTCCGAGGACCTCGACGTTCAGCTCGCCCAGGAAGCCTCGGTCATCAAGCTCGTCAACGAGATCCTCAGCGAGGCGATCAGCCAGCGGGCCAGCGACATTCACTACGAGCCGTTCGAGAACGACTTCCGCGTCCGCTACCGCATCGACGGCGTGCTCGAGGTCGCCAACGTCCCGCCCGAAATCCGCCGCTTCCAGAACGCCATCATCAGCCGCATCAAAATCCTCTCGAACCTCAACATTGCCGAACGCCGCCTGCCGCAGGACGGCGGATTCAAGATCAAGGCCCACGGTCGCGAGATCGACCTGCGCGTCAGCGTCATCCCGATGGCCTTCGGCGAGGGGATCGTCCTGCGTATCCTGGACCGCACGTCGGTCAAGCTCGATTTGCACATGCTCGGGATGGAGGGGCCGACGTACGACACGTTCCACGACCTCATCACCCGGCCGCACGGGATCATGCTCGTCACCGGGCCCACGGGCTCGGGCAAGACGACCACGCTCTACGCGGCGTTGCTGTCGATCGTCAGCGCGGAGTTGAAGATCCTCACGATTGAGGACCCGGTCGAATACTACCTCGAGGGCGTCAATCAAACGCACGTGATCCCCAAGATCGGCCTGACCTTCGCCCGCGCGCTGCGGAGCTTCCTGCGGCACGACCCGGACGTCATCCTGGTGGGCGAGATTCGCGACAAGGAGACCGCCGAGGTCGCCATCAACGCCTCGCTCACCGGCCACTTGGTCTTCAGCACGTTGCACACGAACGACGCCGTCACCGCGACGACGCGTCTGCTCGACATGGGCGTCGAGCCGTTCCTCGTCGCCAGCTCGCTCGAAGGCGTCCTCGGCCAGCGTCTCGTGCGGACCGTCTGCAAGTGGTGCAAAGAGGAATGGGTGCCCGAGAACCCCCACCTCTTTCCGCCGGACTTCGGCTACAAGCGCGGCGAAGTGCTGTATCGTGGGAAGGGCTGCAAGGAGTGCCGCAACACGGGCTTCTCCGGCCGACGCGCGTTGTATGAGCTGCTCGTCATGAACGACCAGATGCGTGAGATGGTAATCAACCAGGCATCGGCCTCGCAGATCCTGCAAGTCGCCCGCAAGCAAGGCCTGGTGCTGATGCGCGAGGAGGGCTGGCGCATCTGCCGCGCCGGCCACACCACGCCGCAGGAAGTGCTGCGCGTCACGAAGGTCTAGCGCGGCCGCCGACCACCGCCGCTCCCGACGTGGCTGCTGCCTCAATCCCTTTGTCCCTCAATCCCTCAATCCCTATGATTAAGCCATGTCCCGCAACGGCAAGGTCCTGGTCGCGATGTCCGGCGGAGTGGATTCCTCCGTCGCGGCCTGCCTGCTCAAGGAGCAGGGTTACGACTGCGTCGGCGTGTTCATGTGGGTCGGGGAGGCGGCCGAGGCCGTAGGGTCCGCTGCGCGGACCGCCTCCGAACCCGCCTTGCCGCGGCTGAAGCAAGGCTGCTGCTCCGCCGGCGACGCGTGCGACGCGCGGGCCGTCGCGGCCAAGCTGGGCATCCCCTTCTATTCCGTGGACTTCCACGCCGAGTTCGAGCGCATCATCGAGTACTTCGTGGACGAGTACGCCCGCGCCCGCACGCCGAACCCCTGCGTCGTCTGCAACACGCAACTCAAGTTTGGCAAGCTGCTGGCGTACGCGGACATGATCGGCGCGGAGATCGTCGCGACGGGGCATTACGCCCGTGTGCTGCCTGCGCAGGACGGCCCGCGTCTGGCCCGCGCCCTCAACCAAGCCAAGGACCAGTCCTACGTCCTCTTTGGCATCCAGCGCCCGAACCTGCCGCGCTGCCGCTTCCCGCTCGGCGAGATCGCCGACAAGGCCACGGTCCGGCGGATCGCCGCCGACCTCGGGTTGCCCGTGCATGACAAGCCGGAAAGCCAGGAAATCTGCTTCGTCCCGAACAACGACTACACCCAGCTCGTCCGCGCCCGGCGGCCGGAGACCGAGCGCCCCGGTGACGTGCTGGATTCACGGGGCCGCGTGCTCGGCACGCACGCCGGCATCGTCAATTACACCGTCGGCCAACGGCACGGCCTGGGGATCGCGGCCGCCCAGCCGCTGTACGTAACCAGGCTCGACGCCGCGGCGAACACGGTCGTCCTCGGCCCGCGCGCGGAGCTGCTGAGCACTGCCCTGATCGCGGAACAGGTGAACTGGCTCGCGGACCCACCGCCGACGGGTGTGCCGCGAGCGGCGCAAGTCCAGATTCGGTATCATCACACCGCGGCGCCGGGCGAGATCCGCACCGATCGTGACGGACATGTAGACGTGCGGTTCGCCGAGCCCCAGGCCGCGGTAACGCCTGGCCAAGCCGCGGTCTTCTACGACGGCGAGATCGTCCTTGGCGGCGGCTGGATCGCACGTCCAGTTAAGAGTCCTGAGTAGCAAGCAGCAACTTGCCCAGGAGGGCCACATGGCGCGAATGGAGAACCCTCTCTACCTCGGCACCAACGGCATCGTCGCCGCCCTCGACCCCTGGACCGGCGAGGAACTCTGGCGGGTGAAGCTGCCCCGGTGCAGCGGCGTCGGCGAGCCCGTGTCGATCGTCATCAAGAACCACCTGCTCTTCGCCGGCGCCAACGGCCGCGTCTGGTGCCTCGACAAACGCAACGGCGAACTGCTGTGGCACAACGGCCTGCCGAAGATGGGGTACCATGCTGTGCTGTTGACGATGGAGAACGCCGACGCCTCGACGGGACAGCAGGCCACGACCGTCGAGACGGTCCGTCGCCGCCGGCAGCAGGCCGCCGCCGCGGGCGGTGCGGCGGCGGCGACATAAACGCCCGCTGTGACGCGGCGTGCCGCCGGTGGGAGGTCACATGAAGACCAAGGCCAGTTCTGGAATCGAGCCGTTACTGTCCCTGCTCGACGAAGCCTACAACAAGAAGTCCTGGCACGGGACCAACCTCCGCGGCAGCGTTCGCGGGCTGTCCGCCACGCAGGCCGCGTGGCGAACGGGCCACCATTCCATCGCCGAGCTCGTCGTCCACTGCGCCTACTGGAAGTACGCCGCCCGTCGCTGGCTGCGCGGCGACAAACGCGGCTCCTTCCCGCTGAAGGGCAGCAATTGGTTTGCGTTGCCCGACCCGCCCACGCCGGCCGTGTGGCGGCAGTACGTGGCGCTGCTCCAATCTCAGCACGCGGCGCTGCGCGCGGCGGTCGCAGAGCTCTCGGCCGGACAACTCGACGCCACCCACGCCGGCTCGAAAGTGAGCAAGGCGATGCTGATCCGTGGCGTAGCTATGCACGACGTGTACCACGCCGGGCAAGTCCAGACGATCAAGGGCGTGCACAAAATGTGACCGCGTGTGCCACGAACGAGCGCGACGCAATGGCCGACGACTGGCTCATCCTGCACGGCGGGGCGCTGGGCGACTTGGTACTGACCATCCAACTCGCGCTGCGCCTCCCCGGTGCGTGCACCGCGAGTGATCTGCGCCTCATTTCACGCACGAATCTCGGCGACCTGTCCCATTGCCGGCCGAGCATTCGGCGTCAATCGCCGGAGGGGTTGGGACTGCACTGGTTGTTCGGCGACGGCGACGACCCGTCGCCGGAGCGGTTGTCGGGCGTCGTCCGCGGGGCGCGCGTGCTCAACGCACTCGGCGGGCCGGACACGCCCGTGCACCGACGCCTGGCCGAGTTGGCCCCCGCGGCGTTGTACAGCTTCGATCCGCGTCCGCGCGACGGCGTGCAGCGGCACATCACCGAGCAGTGGATCACGCAACTGGAGGCCCAGGGCCTGCTCGTACCGAAGTGCGTCCACCAGCACCCGGCGCACCGCGCCCTCGGCGTGCCGAACGAATTGCGCCGGCCCGGCGGCGGAATCGTGCTTCATCCCGGCAGCGGCGGCCGCGCGAAACGCTGGCCGCTGCCGTGCTTCATGGAAGTCGCGCGCCGCCTGCGACGCGAGGAGCAGCGCGCGATTCGCTTCGTCGTCGGCCACGTCGAGCAGGAAACCTGGCCCGCCGACGAGCTAGCGACCCTCGCTGACGAGTTCCCGCTCGTTCGCGCGCCGTCGCCCGAGGAGCTGGTCACGCTCCTCGCCGCCGCGGACGCCTTCGTCGGCAACGATGCGGGGCCCACGCACCTGGCCGCCCTCCTGGGCACGCCGACGGTGGCGATCTTCGGCCCGACCTCGCCGAGCATTTGGCGGCCCCTGGGGCCGAGCGTACGCGTCTTCGCCGGGGACCCGGCGGCCAAACCGGACGACTGGCGTATCGCACCGGCAGACGTCGTGCGGGCGGTCAACGAGCTCGCCTGACGATCAGCCGCTCTCCGGAAATCGCAATTCGGATATAACCTCCGGGCGCAGCCCCGCTCGGCTTCGGAAGTCCGTCGCGTCCTTGAACGGCTGCCGTGCCCGCTCGGCCTGCCAGCGCGCCACCTCCTCCGCGTTGATTCCGGGGATCATGAGCAGGATGCCTTCTTCCGCGGTGTTGATGTCGAATCGCAGCGGCTGCTCATCGCCCAGCGCGGCCAGCTTGACCGCTCGCGCGGGGACAATGCAGGCAATCTGCGGCCCCAGCCGGCTGTAAAGCACCTGTGGGTCGTCGCGCGCCGCAATCCGCCACCGCTCGCGCGCCGCGACCATGCGGACCAGCGGCAGTTCCTTCAGGTCCAGCCGCAGGGCCGCGAGATAGTATTCGCGCCAGAGCCCAGCCGCGTCCGCGTCGACGAGGACGCCGTGGCTGAGGTCCATCAGCACGTCGACGATGCCCTCCGCTTCGTCGGGCTGCTGCCGCAGGTGCGTCTCGACGAACCGCAGCAGGTGTGGGCTGTCCGGCTCCGGCGGATAGGCGGCGAACATCTCCGCGAGCACGCCGAGCATCCGCTCCTGCCGCTCCGCCAGCAGCTTGGCGCTCGGCAGACCGTCGCCGCGGACCAGGTACGCGAAGAAGAAGCTCGCGTAGAAGCCCTCGGACTGGAGAAGCTGGTCGGCATCGCGCAGCGTGGCGAAGTCGCGGCTCTTTTCGAGCTGCACGCGCAGATAATCCGGCCCGCGGAACGCCGGCGCAAAGGCGAAGTTGTTCTCGCGCACCTCGAAGTACCGGGCGATGTTCTGCGAGAAGCTGAGCAGGTCCGCGGCGTGCCGAAAATACTCGCCCTGCTTGCCGCCGGCCGGGCCGAACGCGAAGCGCTCGTGCTGGTACCGGCTGCGCAGCTCCGGGTCGCGTGTGAGGTGGGCCGCCAGCGTCTCCAGGTGGATCGCGAAGCCCTCGTTGAACGCCGTCCCGCGATCGGTGAGCGCCGCGGTCGTGTGAGGAATCGACGCGAGCTCGCGCGTTGGAATCTCGCGGCCGTCGGTGAGAACCGCGAGCACGACGTGCCCCGTCTCGTGCAACAGCGTCGTGCTGAATCGCCATTCGTCGGGATCGAGCTTGATATACGGCCGGTGCGGGTGCTCTTCGACGCCGTCCGCCGTTTGCAGGCGAAAGCCGATGTCGGCGTGGTTGCCGCCCTTCTCCAGGGCGATGCAGTACGCGGGCAGGGCCTCGCCGCCGCCCTGCCGCTTCTGCATGGTCGCCCAGGCTGCCCCGTACAGGTCCAGCGCCCGTTTGGCGGACTCGTTTTCGAGCCAGCCGGAGTACGTCTTCAGCCGCCCCGCGTCCGTGACCTGCCGGTACGTCCGTGGACTGCCCTTTTCGGTGGCCCCCGCCGGCTCCATGAACAAAACGTCCGCCGGCCATGCCGGCGTGCCCAAAAAACCCGCAACGAACACGACCAGACCTGCCACCCCCGCTTTGCTGCCGCGCTTCATCGGTTGCTCCATTCGATTCGGGCGACAAGCCCACGTTGCGGCGCCGATCCGCCGGCGCAGGAGAGTATTCTGACCACGTACCGCCATATTCGGAATGCCGCCCCACTGCCCGCTATCCTCGGCTCGGCGGGCGTGTCTAGCCGGGTAGGTTGAGCTATATTGGTACCCGTCCGGTCGTTCCCGGCCAAGGAGTTCGTCTATGAACCCGCGCACGCTCAGCTTTCTGGTGGCCGCTCTCGCCTTGGCGTTCCTCGCCGGTTGTCAGCGGCCCTTCAACCACGACAATTTCGACATGATCCAGGTCGGCGTGGACGGCCGGGAGGACGTGCGGCAGATCCTGGGCAAGCCCACTTCCGAGCTCGGCGATCAGTGGCTCTATGATGACCTGAAACGCCACTACTCGGCGCTGATCCACTTCGACGAGAGCGGCATGGTACGCGGCAAGGAATGGATGGACGCGAAGACCGGGCAGTGGGAAGGCCGCAACCCGAACGCTAACGAGCCGCCCCAGGGCGAAACCCGCGAAATCCACAAGAAGACGACGCGGATCGACAAAGATTGACCCACGGCCGTGATTCCCTTGCCCGTGCCCGTTCGCGTCACACCGCCGGTATGTCCCGCCGGGCGAAGTGCCACCACCCCGCCAGCCACGCCGCCAGCGCCACGCTCAGCAGAATCCCCACGTCGTGCCACGGCACCTGCCCGTTGCGCACGATGACCAGCGGCCGGAAGTAGTGCAGAAAACCCAGGCCGGCGATCGGCCGCACGACCTCCCAAGACGGCACCAGCAGGTTGATGAGGTCGGACACGAGCAGCGCGGCCACGACGATCCCGACCGCCGTCCCACGCCGCGCCACGAGGCTGGACACGCACATCGCCACGCTGGCGATGCACCAGTTCAGCGCGCAGAAGTTCACCGATACCTGCCACAGCCGGCCGAACTCGAGCCGCTCGGGCAGCGGAAACACCTGCTGGCCCAGCCACAGACCCAATAGCGGCGCGAAGCTCGCGGGGACCACCGCCGCAATCCACACCGCCGACGTGCTCAGGTAGATTCGCCCGCGCGAAAGCGGCAGCGTCAGCAGCAGATCCGCCGTCCCGCGTCCGATCTCCCCCGACAGCACGCCGGTCGGGATCGTCACCACGAGAATCCAGCACAACGCCCACAGGAGTGGGTGCGCGAGCGCCACCGTCGACAACGTCGTGGCCGTCAGGTCGCCGACGAGGTCGCCTCCGAAAACCAGCCGCACCAGCGTCTTGAGCAGCGGACGATCCAGCCAAATCCGGACCATTCCCAGGTCGCGGACGCCCTCCAGCAACATGCGGACCGCCAGCAGCTCGAAGAGCACGATCGCCAGGATGAGGATCGTTACCAGCAGGCGATAGTCGCGAAACGTCTTCCAGAACACTGCGCGATTCATGCCTTGCCCCCCCCTTTCGGACAACGGTAATACGCCAGGAACAGCTCCTCCAGATCCGGCGGCGCCAGCGTCATGTCCTGCACGGAACACTGTGACAACCATGCCAGCAGCCGATCCGGCGGCCCCTGCCACGTTCCGCGCAGCGCCCCCGGCGACTGCTCGAGCACCTGCAACCCATCGGGCAATGGCGTCGACAACCGCCGGCCGACATCGAAGTGAATCTCGACGTGCCGCTGTGCCCGCGCCTTGAGCAGCTCCATGCGCTGCTGCTCCGCCAGCCGGCCGTCACGCAGGATCGCCACCTCGTCGCACAGCTCCTCCACTTCCGCCAGCGTATGACTGGAGAAGAACACCGTGCGGCCCTCCGCCGCGATTGAGCGCAACTCCCCGTAGAGCGTCGCCCGGATCAAGGGATCCAGCCCCGTCGTCGGCTCGTCGAGAATCAAGAGCCGCGGCCGATGCATCATCGCGACGATCAGTCCCAGCTTCTGCTTCATGCCGCGGGAATAGTCCCGCACACGCTTGTCGAGATTGAGGTCGAGGCACTCCGTGAGCCGGCGGATTTCCGGCCCGCAACGCCCGCCGCGAATCGCGTCGACGAACTCCAGCGTCGCCCGGCCGGTCAGCGCGTCGTAGAAGTGGACGTCACCCGGCAGATAGCCCACCTCCGTTCGCAAGGCCGGCCCGTCGCGCCACGCGTCGCGTCCCAGGACCTCCGCCCGCCCGGCCGTCGCCCGCAGCAGTCCCAGCAGAATCCGCAACGCCGTGGTCTTCCCCGCCCCGTTCGGCCCGAGGAACCCAAACAGCCGTCCAGCCCCCACGCGCAGGTCGAGCGCGCACAGCGCCACGCAGGCCCCGTACCGCTTGCTCAGGCCGTGCGTCGCAACCGCGTCCATAGCCGGCCGGTGTCAGTCCGTCACAACGCCACGTGCTGGCCGCGGACGCCGATCACCACCTCGCGCGCCCCGAGCCCGCGCGCCTTCTCCGCCAACGCGGCGGTCTGTTCCGGCTCGCCGTGCACGAGCAGCAGGCGCTTGGCCGTCGCAAACCGCGGCGTGAGCAGCGCCAGCAGCTCGCGCTGGTCGGCATGCCCGCTGAAGCCGTGAATCTGCACGACCTCCGCCCGCACGCTGTATTCCTCGTGGAAGAGCGTGATTCTCTTGACGCCGTCCGCGATCCGCCGCCCGAGCGTGTTCTGGGCCTGATACCCGGCGATGAGAATCGTGTTCTTCGGGTTCTCGATGTTGTTCTTGAGGTGGTGCCGGATGCGGCCCGCTTCGCACATCCCGCTGGCGGAAATGATGATGCACGGTTCGCGCCGATCGTGCAGCGCCTTGCTCTCCTCCAGCGTCCGGATGTACGTGCAGCAGCCGCTGCCCAGAATGTCCCCGGTGACCTGGTGAAAGGCCCGCGCCTCGGCGTCATAGCACTCCGGATGCAGCTTGAACACCTCGGTTGCATTGACCGCCAGCGGGCTGTCGACGTACACCGGCACGCGCGGAATCCCGCCCGCCACCTGCTCCTCGTGCAGGAAGTACACGATCGTCTGCGTGCGCCCGACGGCGAACGACGGGATGATAACCTTGCCCCCGCGCGCCACCGTGCGGGTCACGACGTCGCGCAGCGCCGTCCGCGCCTCTTCCACCGGCTCGTGCAGCCGCGCGCCGTACGTGCTCTCGCACACGATCGTCTCGTCGTCCGGCAGCGGCGCCGGGTCGCGAATGATCGGCTGGTCCGGGCGCCCCACGTCGCCGCTGAAAAACAGCGAGGGCGTGTGGCCGTTGCGCTTGGCGAACGCCAGCCGGATTCCCGCCGACCCGAGCATGTGCCCGACCTCGGTAAAGGACGCCAGCAGCCCCGGCACCACCGGAAAAAACCGGCCGTACGAGATGCTCTGGATGTGACGCACCGCCGCCAGCGCGTCGTCATACGTGTACAGCGGCTCGATCGGCGGCAACCCCTTGCGCTTCCGCCGCTTGCTCACGTAGTAAACGTCTTCCTCCTGCACGTGCGCCGAGTCCGGCAGCATGATCGCGCACAGGTCGCGCGTCGCCGGCGTCGCGTAGATCGGCCCCTCAAAGCCCTCCTTGACCAGCAACGGCAACCGCCCGGAATGGTCGATGTGGGCATGGGACAGCACGACGGCGGCGATCTCCTTGGCCGGCATCGGCCACGCGCGGTTCTTCTCTTCCGCCTCCGCGCGCCGGCCCTGGTACAGCCCGCAGTCCAGCGCGACCCATTGGCCGTCGACGTGCACCATGTGCATCGACCCGGTGACCTCCCCCGCCGCGCCGTGAAACAGAATCTCGGCCATAGACCTGCCTCCGCTCAGAATCCGGGCATGGTAGGGAGTCGCCCGGGGCGCCGCAAACGCTCGTCGGGCCCGGGTCGGTCTCAGGCGCGCAGCACTCTCGGCAAGTATGTTCGGGCCGCCCGTCGTTTCCAGCAGTTACACCGCGGGCCGGCGAAGGACTTCGCCGGCCCGCGGATTCGTCTGTCAGGTCCGTAAACGAGCGGCTACGCGTAGGGCTTACGCAGCAGGAAGGCGCCGAGGATTCCCAGCAGCAACGACGCCGGCTCGGGCACGGTGTAGCGCGCCCCGATCTGATCGTTGCCGCAACTGGCTGCCGCGTGCAGACCGATGTCGAAAACGCTGGCCGTCGACAGCTCGCTCCGGTCAAACGTCCACGTTTGGAGGTACCACGTGTGCCCCGAGTACGTCGTCGCGGCGTTCAGCAGGCTGGCGGAGCCCAGATCGACGCCGCCCGAGGCGTAGGTACGCAGATCGAGCCCGGTGGGAGCGTTACTGCCGTCGTACGCGCCCGTCCCACCGGTCATCGTCACCTGGTTGTTCGTGCTGAGTTGCACCAGATGCCCCTCGAGGCTGCTGCCGCCCGCCCCGCCGCTGAGGTGGAACGTCTGCGCCGCGGAGAAGTGCCCGCCGTTCAGCGAGATCGGGCTGCTGTCCGAATCGCGGCCCCAGGCATTCAACAATGCGAAGTGGCGCAGGCCGGCGTCGTCCGCGACGTCCACGAACAGATCGCCCTGGTCGTACCAACTGTTGTAGCCGTCGTAGTAGTAACCCGTGAGCGGATTCAACGCCGTGGCCAGTTGCAGCACCAGCTTGTTGCCGTCCGTGCGGAGCCCGAGCACGCCCTGGTCGAACTGCTGTCCGAGCGAGCCGCCGGGACTCGGGACCGGGCCGACGCCGGAGCCGTACGACACCCGCGCGGGTCCGAGCGTTTCGAGCAGGTTGCCGGTGGTCGCGCCGGTCACGGGCTGGCCGAGCTTCGTGTCACCGAAGTAGGACGACTGGAGGCCGGAAGACCCGATTTCCCAGACGCTGTCGAAGTTCTGAAAGGACTGCGTGAGATCCGCCCGCGCCACGCTCACCGCAGCCGCGAAGAACACCGCCACGAGTAGGTTCGTACGCATCTTGAGTTCCTTTCCGTGCGCCCTGCGGCGCCAATCGGCGAGGTTCCATTTCTCTGGCGAGATCCACGGCGGAGAGGCGGGTCGAACCTGGCGTTCCCTCGATGGACTACCAAACCCTAGGCCCGCGAGCGACCCGGTTTCCGAGGCCCCACGACAGAACCCGCGCTCGCTCGCCGGACGGCCGTTCTTCTCCGACCTCCCGCGGCGCCGGCCAGTAACAACTGTGCTGGCCCGCTGCCTCGACGCTTCGATCCGCCGTCCCGCGCGGCCCCGAACGCCGCCACAAGTCCGACGCCCGAGAACAACACGCCGCACGCCGCATCGCGCGACCACACGGCGTGCTGCTTAGCAAAGAGTGCGAAATAAACCCCCCCGCCGGCAAGCGCTCCCCCGCCCCGGTCGCGGCAAGCTGGCAGCCGCGCCGCCGGCCACCAGAGGACACCTGCTACTTACTCGGACTTTGCAGCAAGACCCTGCCCGCACGGACTTCAGCACCGCCAACGGAAGTAGCCTGATTGCTAAGAGCTGAGACCTGAGAGCGAAGAGGTGAGAGCCGAAACCTGCCGGCTACCGCTCGAGCCACTCCACCCACATCTTGCACTTCGGGAAGTCGACCGTCGCCGACTTCATCTGGCGGAACATCGGCATGCCCAGCAACGCGTCGATCTGCACCCCCAACAACGGGCTGAGCGTCTTGTCCAGCGCGTCCAGCCCCAGCCCCCCGTAGTTCTCGAATGTCCGTCCGGCCAGGACCAGCCGCGCCCCCGAACCGAGCGATATTTCGGTCTGCTGGCCGGCCCCCACGCCGACGCCCACGCCGGCGTTGAACGTTCTGACTTCGTGGTCTGGGAACAGGCGACGCAGGCACGACGGGGCGAGCGCGACGACGTCCGCCCCCGTGTCCAGCAGGCTGACGGCCGGCCCGCCCTCGAGCAGTGCCGGCACGATGAGCTTCGCATCGCCCACCAGCCGCAGTTCGGCCGCGGTCCCGGCGCCCGCCTCGTCCCGCGACCGCGAGATAAGCAGTTGCCCCCCGGCCCAATCCAGCGTCATCCGCCCCTGCGCGAAAATACCGGTGCCGATGATCCCGTCCGCCGCGTTCATGATCGCGCCGCGCACGTCGAACGTCCGCGTCATGACGCGCCGGGCCACGATCGTGCCGATCCGCAATTCGTCGACGACTACCTGGCCGGTCGCCTGCTTTCCGGACACGCCGCGCACCGACGCTTGCGCGACGGACTTGAGCCCGAGCTCATCGGCCAGCGTCTGGTCCAGCGCCACCATGATGCTGCCGCCGGTGTCCACGACCATCCGGTACGGCCCGTGGCCGTCGATCAGCACGTCGCACGCCGGCAGGTTAAACAAAACCAGCGGCGTGAGCGGGGCCGCGCCGTATTGCGCGATCTGATTCAGCGGCTGCGGGCCGACGGCGTCCAGAAAGGCAGCGACGCCCTCGATCGACTCCGGCAAACAGGTCTCCGGGTATCCATTCTTCGGGCTCGCCAGCCGCTCGGCCTTGCGCACGAGGTCGGCCAGCCCGGCCAGCTTGCCCGCGGAGAAGCGCACCGCGAACACGTGGTAGTAATCGTCGGCCGTCTTGGGGCCGAGCCGCTCCAACCGCTGGGCCCACTCTTCCGCTTCCGCCTGTTCGCCCCGCGACAGGTGGATCGCGATTTGCAGCCGGCATCCGACCGTGTCGGCGGTCCGCAGCGGAAGACGCTCCGCCAGCCGCTCCGCGTCCGCCAGTCGCCCGCCGCGCCAGAGCGCCCGTGCCGCCAGGCCGCGCAGCTCACCATCGTCCGGGTGCTTCTCGCGCACACGCTCGGCCAGCCGCATCCCCGCCGCCCAATCGTCGGCCCGCCAGCACGTATCGAGCGCTGCGCGCAACGCCGCGGTCGTCGGGTCGGCCTCCGCGTGCCGCACCGCCGTCTCGACCTTTTCCTTCCAGGGGTTCTCGGGCTCCTCGCCGGTCGCCAGGAACAGCATCGCCGCCATCGTCGCCAGGGACGGAATCCACATCGGTCGCCTCAACTTTGCCCGCGCCCGCGCGCGTTAAACCACCCATTTGACCACCAACGCGCGCAGTCACCAAGCAGAAAAAACGCCCCCGCCAGGCACAGCGGTCACGAATCGCCTGCTACCCGCCCCTTCTGTGTGCCTTGGCGTCTTGGTAGTTTTTCTCACGGCCGGCGGCGCCGGCGACTGCCACTCTGCTCGCCATCGTCCGCGTTGGTCTTCCCCGGCCCCTTCGACCGCGCAGCCCGCAAGCCGCGCGATTCGGCCTCGCGGGGCGATGAATAGTAACGCAGATTGGTCGGCGAAATCTGCTTCACCCAGGCCGAATCCCGCTCGTGGTACACGTCGCTGTTGATGCTGCCGTATACGACCGTGTCCGTCCGATCGCCCACCGCGCTCTTCAGAAACGCCACGATGTCCCGCGCGGCCTGCGGCACGGCGTCGAGCATGTCGGTGCCGTGCACCGGCCCTTCCCGGTAGACCTTGACCTCGACGCCGGCCCCGCGCTTCTCGAGCGTGTAGGGCGCATCCCGTTGGTCCTCCGTCGCGAGCACCAGGATTCGCCGCCCCGTGATCTGGCCGATGTCGCCCGCCGCATCCATCCCGAAGTCGTTCAACCCGGGCGACAGGCAGACGACCGCATCGACGCTGCGGTCCTTGACCGCGTATTGCAAAGCCACGCTGGCGCCCGCGCTGGCCCCAACCACCGCAAACCGTGCCCGGTCCACGTGCGGCTGCTTGGCCAGCCAGTCGTAGGCCCCGCGCAGGTCCTCCTGCATCTCTTTGAACAGCTTCCAATCGCCATCGATCGCCCGCTGCCGCGTCTCCGTGGTCGCACTCTCTCCGTGGCCGCGCAGGTCCAGCGCCAGCACCGCAAACCCCGCCTCGCGCAGTGGCACGATCAGCGGCTCCCAGGCCTTCCGGTCGCTGCGGTGCGTGTGCACCAGCATGACCACCGGCACGTCGCCGGGCCGTCCCTCGGCCGGCGCATAGTAGTCCGCGCTGATCCGCACGCCGTCGCCCGCCAGGAACGAAGTCCCCGCCGGCTCCCGCGCGGCGACGATTCCCGGCCCCGCCAGTACGGCCACAATGACTAGGCCCCCGAGCCCGCCGCAGCGTTGCCACGCCATAGCGCACCCTCTTCCATATATTGCTTGCCCTCCCTGGCAACATGCCCTGATCTGAACGCGCCGAATTGTACTGCGCCGGACTGGCCGGCCGCCAGCCGCGTACCGATAATGTCCGCGCGACGGGAGTGCGCGGGAATTGTCTCGCTCCCCGAATGGTTCTAACCAATGGACGCTGCTGGCGGACGGCGGCGACGCGGAATGGGCAGCGCAGACGAGCAGTCATTTGAGGCCCTGGCGCTCCCCCACCTGGACACCGTTTACCGGGTCGCGCGGCGCCTGGCGCGCCACGAGCAGGACGCCGAGGACCTCGTCCAGGAGACGTTCCTCAAGGCGTATGCCGCCTTTGACCGCTTTCAGGTCCGCGAGTTTGGTATCAAGCCGTGGCTACTAAAGATTCTGACCAACACGTTCTTGAACCGCCAGCAGCGTGCGAAGAGGGCACCGCGGGCGACCGACCCGCAGACGCTGGACGAGACCCAGGCCGACGACACCGATACTGGTCCGCCCGACCTGGATTACGAACATCTGGACCAGGAGGTCAAGCAGGCCCTGGACCAGCTTGCCCCGGAGTTCCGCACCGTGCTGCTGCTGTGGGCCACGATGGAGTTCAGTTATCGGGAGATCGCGGACGCGCTCGACGTGCCCATCGGCACGGTCATGAGCCGGCTGCACCGCGCGCGGCAGCAACTGGCGCGCACGCTGCACGATTTTGCCCGTGAGCAGCGGCTCCCGGGCGTGAAGACGCAGAAATGAACCCGTTCGAGATGCGAAAACACCTGGCCGAATACGCCGACGGGGAACTCGACCCCGCTCAGCGGGCCGAGATCGACGCCCATCTGGCGCAAGACGCCAGTGGCCGCGAGGACGTCGCCCGCTGGCAGGCGCTGCGACAGTGTGCGCAGCGTGCGCTCGTGTCGGAGCCCGTCCCGCGCGGCCTTGAGGCCCGCATTCGGACGAACTTGCGGGCTTCGCGCCGCGTGCGCAGCCGCCGGCTGTATTATTTTGGATTGCCGGGGTTGGCAGTCGCCGCCGCGGTTGTCCTGGCGCTGTTTGTCTGGCCCGGGAGCGGACAGGCCGCGCCAAACGTGCCGGTGTCGGGCTTCGCGAACGTGTACCGCCATTGCGCTGTCGAGCACCGCCACGACGGCCTGACGGTGCGCCGCAACACGGGCTGCAAGACGCTCGCCGAGTTGCAGGCCGAGACGCCGCTGGCCGCAGGTCTGCCGGATATCACGTCGCATGGATACCGGCTGGACGGGGCGTGCTGGTGCGGACCGCCGGAGTGCAAGAAATGCGGGGCGCGCGTGTTGCACGTCTATTTCCGCGGCAGCGACGACCCGAATGACGTGGTGTCGGCGTTCGTCGTGAGTTGCCCGATCAAGCTGTGCAACTGCGGCGGCAAGCCGTGCCCCGGGGGTCAGCACGGCACGTCGGAGTTTCACGACGGGACGGACGGCGACGTCAGCCTGGTGTCCTGGACGCGACAGAAGGTCAGCTATGTGCTCGCGGGGCGGATGCCGCAGGAAGAGCTGACCAAGCTGGCCGTGGGGACCACGACGCCAGCCAGCCCGCGGCTCGCCAGCACACTCCCTTGAGCGAGTGAAGCATCGCCCCCCCCCCGGTGCCTGTGCTGTGGCACCGGTTTTTGACCGGTGCTCCCGGCCTGTGGCACCGGTTTTCAACCGGTGTCTCTGTTTGTGGCACCCGTCTTCAACCAGCGACCCGCCGAAACCGCGCCCGAGCCGACAATGGCCTTTCGTTTTGGCTGCCGGGCGCGGTACACTTCGAGGGTAGCTTGGGTCCCTGACCCGACGGTTGTGTGTTCGATTGGCGGATGGGGCCCGGCCCGCCGGGGAAAGAAGCACGGCAGCCACCCCAGAAAGAGAGTGATCTGTCTCGTCACGTGCGCCCGCAGCACGTCCCTGACGTTGCGGAAAGCATGTGAAGCCGGGCAACCGGTAGAAAGCAGTAGTGGTCATGAGAACAGCGTACGCGGTGCTCGTTTTGGCCTGGGCCGCGGCGGCCCTTTGCGACACGGCCGTGGCCGACAACCACGCGCCGGCCGTCAGCAACGTCACCGCCAGCCAACGGACCGACGAGTCGAAGCTCGTGGACATCCGCTATGACCTCGTCGACGACGACGGCGATGCCTGTACCGTAACGCTCGAGGCCAGCAACGACGGCGGCACGACGTGGACCGTACCGATCACGGCGGTCAGCGAGGCGGTCGGCACAGGCATTACGCCGGGCGTTAACAAGCTCATCGTCTGGAACTCCGCGACGGACCTGCCCGGAGCCTTCGGCTCCGCTTACAAGGTCCGCGTCCGTGCCGATGATGGACATGTCCCAGCACCGCCGGGGATGGTGACCGTCGCCGCGGGGTCGTTCCAGATGGGTGACCCGTGGAACGGCGGGTACGATGCCGTGCCCGTCCACACCGTCTATCTCAGCCCGTACTGCATCGACACCTACGAGGTCACCAACGAGCAGTACGCCGCGGCGCTGAACTGGGCCGGGGCCCAGGGCGGGCTGATCACGGTGATCGACGGCGTGGTGTACAAGTACGGCAGCGGGACGAGCTACCCCTACTGCAAGACGGTGGCCAACTCGCCGTACAGCCGGATCACGTGGGATCCTAACACGGGCGCATTCGCCGCGACCCCGAACAAGGAGAGCCACCCCATGTTGACGGTGGGCTGGTATGGCTCGGTCGCTTACTGCAACTGGCGCAGCGCGATGGCGGACAAGCCGCTGTGCTACGACTTGTCGACCTGGGCCTGCAACTTCGCCGCGGCCGGCTACCGCTTGCCGACCGAGGCTGAATGGGAGAAGGCCGCCGCCTGGGACCCCGTGCAGCACCGGCATTTCCGCTACGGCGAACACACCGACGGCTGCGGGACCTATTGCCTCGCTGGCGACCGGGCGAATTACGGCAACAGCGGCGATCCGTACGAGCCAATTGACTATCCCTCGACGACACCAGTCGGCTACTACGACGGTATGACGCACGGCGGCTACGCGACGCAGAACGCGCAGAGCTACTACGGCTGCTACGACATGACCGGCAACGTGTCGGAATGGTGCTATGACTGGTACGACACCTATGCCAGCACACCACAAACGAACCCCACCGGGCCCGGGTCCGGCACCTACCGTATTCTGCGCGGCGGCAGCTGGAACGACTCTCCGGAGTGGTGCTGGTCCGCGTATCGCAACTACTACACGCCCGACGGCCTCAACTACGTCGCCGCCGGCTTCCGTTGTGCAGTCGGGACTCCGTCGCTCCCCGATGCCGGCTGCGCCGACTCGCCGCCGTTCACGATCAACAACGCCGCATGCCCCGGCGACACGAACTGCGACGGGCGGGTCACCTTTGGCGACATCGACCCCTTCGTCGAAGCCCTCGGCGGCCAGTCGGCCTGGAACCAGCACCACCCGACCTGCCCCTGGCTCAACGCCGACTGCAACCACAGCGGCACGGTCACCTTCGCCGACATCGACCCGTTCGTGGCGGTGATCGGGACGACCTGCCAGTAGGAGTTCGTCCGCAGATTGCGCAGATGACGCAGATTCGGAGGTAGAGGGCGTACGACCAGACCAGGAGCAGGCCGCGCCGGACCTACTCGTACCGCAGCGCCGCGATGGGATCGAGGCGGCTGGCACGCCAGGCGGGGTAGAAGCCGAAGAACACGCCGACGCTGGTGGCAAAGGCGATCGCGACGCCGGCCATCCAGTAGGACACCTCGACCTCCCACTGGTACTGCGCCGCGACGAACCGCGCCAGGCCGCAGCCGGCCGCGAAGCCAAGCAGCCCCCCGAGCATGCACAGCACGATGGCTTCGCACAGGAACTGACCGAGGATCTGTGTCCCGTACGCGCCGATGGCCATCCGCAGGCCGATCTCGCGCGTCCGCTCCGTCACCGACACGAGCATGATGTTCATGATCCCCACGCCGCCCACGATCAGCGAAATCGACGCGATCGACGTCAGCAGCAGGTTGAACGTCCGCGTCGCTTCCGCGCTGGCCTCGGCGGTCAGCGAGCGGTCGAAGATGCGGAACGTGTCGTCGTCTTCGTCCGCCAGGTGATGCCGCTGCCGCAGGAGCTGACGAATCTGCTCCTTGGCGACGGCCAGCGGCACCCCGGCCTTCGCGGCCGCGAATAGCGTCCCGGACGGCTCGTTGCCCGCAATGAGCCGCTCGAAGGACGTGAACGGGAACAGAATGACGTCGTCGAAATCGCGCCCGTCACTGCCCACGCCCTTCGACTCCAGCAGCCCGAGTACCTCGAACGCCACGCGGTTCACGCGGATCGTCTGCCCCACCGGGTTGACCCCGCCGAACAGCTCGCGGGCCGCGGTCGTCCCGAGGCAGCACACCTTGGTGTACAGCTCCATGTCCTCCCGCGCGAACGCCCGCCCGACAGCGCAGGGCCAGCGGCGGATGTCGAAAAAGTTCGGGTACACGCCCATCGAAGCGCACTGGTAGTTTCCGAACTGCGAGATGGCCTGCCCGCGCACGCGGTTCGTCGGGGAAGCGGCCCGCACCGCCGAGCACTCCCGCTCGATCGCCTCCGCGTCGTCCTTGCTCATGTTCCGCGGCATGGCCTGCTCGCGACGCACGCCCCCGCGGTCCATACCCGTGTACGAGATCGTCAGCCAGTCGTCGCCGATCGAGGCGATCTCCCGCTCGACCTTCCGCTGGGCACCGGCCGCGACGGCGACCATCGCGATCACGGCCGCGATGCCGATGACAATCCCCAGGACCGACAACGCCGTGCGGACCTTGTTCTTCCCCAGGCTGTGCAGTGATTCCGCGATGACGCTGAAGATTCCCACGTCAGGCCGCCTCGCTTCCCGCTTTGGCTCGCTCCTCGCCACCGCTTGGGCTCAGCTCAGGGTGGTCGGTGTCAATCACGATGCGGCCGTCGCGGAACATGACCTTACGCTGCGCAAAGGCCGCAATGTCCGTTTCGTGCGTCACCAGCACGATGCTCACCCCTTCCTCCCGGTTCATCGTCTGGAGCAGCACCATGATCTCTTGGCTAGTGGTCGTGTCGAGGTTGCCCGTCGGCTCGTCGGCGAGCACGACACCGGGGTTGGTGACCAGGGCCCGCGCGAGCGCCACCCGCTGCTGCTGCCCGCCGGAGAGCTGGTTCGGATGGTGGCGGAGGCGATCGCCGAGGCCGATGCGTTCGAGCATGGCGCTGGCTCGTCGCCGCCGCTCGCGGCGCCGCACGCCCTGGTACGCCAGCGGCATGGCCACGTTGTCCACGATGCTCGTACGGGCCAGCAGGTTAAAGCTCTGAAAGACGAAGCCGATGCGGTGGTTGCGCAGGTGGGCGAGTTGCCGGCGGGTGAGTTCGTCCACGAGCCGGCCCTCGAAGGCGTACGAGCCGCGCTCCAGCCGGTCGAGGCACCCGACCACGTGCATGAACGTCGATTTACCGGAGCCGCTCGCGCCGGTGATCGCGACGAACTGCCCGCTCGGAATCGTCAAAGAGACTCCCCGCACCGCCGGCACCTCGACCTCGTCGAGGTGGTACGACTTCCAGGCTTCTCGTATGTCGATGAGGGGCGCGTCCATTACATCCTGGGCATGCGTTGCGCCGGCGGCCGCGCGGAGGAGGACTTGCCGCGCACCTGCTGTTCGAGCACGATCTTGTCGCCTTCCTTGAGTGCCGCCGTGCGAATCTCGGTGAACGTGCCATCGTTCAGCCCCAGCTCGACGGGCACCTGGCCCAGCACGCCACCCCGAAGCTGGAACACGCGCGGCTGAAGCGGCTGGCCTTTGGCAGGCCGGCGCCAGTCGACGTCGGCCGCCTCCGCCGCCTGCGGGTTGAACCGCAGCGCCGCGTTCGGCACGATCAACACGTCCTCGGCCCTCGCAGTCTGGAACAGAATGGTCGCCGTCATGCCCGGCCGCAGCACCAGGTCGGCGTTGTCCACGTTGATGAGCGTCGTATAGGTCACGACGTTGTCGACCACGGTCTCGGCGTACCGGACCTGGGCCACGGTCCCGCGGAACCGCCGGGTCGGATACGCATCCACCCGGAACTCCGCGTCCATCCCCTCGCGGACCTTGCCGATGTCCGTCTCGCTCACCGCCGCGTTCACCTGCATCTTGCTCAAGTCGTTGGCAATCGTGAACAGGGTCGGCGCAGACAGCGACGCGGCCACCGTTTGGCCGGCATCGACGTCGCGTGAGATGACGACCCCCTCGATCGGCGAGCGGATGATCGTCTTGTCCAGCTCGACCTGCGCCATCCGCAGATCCGCTTCGTCGGCCTGCAACTGGGCCTCGGTGGCGTGCAGCCCGGCCACCGCCGCCGCTTCCGCCGCCCGCGTCGAATCCACCTCGAATTCCGAGGCGGCCGACCGCTTGAAAGCGCTCTCGATCCGCTCGCGTTCGAGCCGCGCCGTCGCCAGCTTGGCCTGGGCTTCCTCGACGCGCGCCCGCGACACTGCCACCGCCCCCGTCTTCTGTTCCGCCTGCGCCTTGTAGCGGTCCTGATCCAACTCCGCCAGCACGAAGCCCTGCTCGACACGCTGGTTGAAGTCGGCGTACCAGTGCGTGATCGTGCCGCTGACCTGCGAGCCCACCAGTACCTTCAGCAGCGGCTGCACCGTGCCCGTCGCCGAGACGGTCGCCACCACCGTGCCGCGCCGGACCTCCGCCTCCTTGTAGCTCACTTGCTCGGGCGGTGCGACCCAACGTTGATAGCTATACCAACCCCCGGACGCCAAGGCCAAGATGATGAGCGCTATGACTGCTATCCGCATCCTAAAGCCCACTATCAGCTCGCGATTTAGCATTGTACCCTCCGCGGCCCGCCTTTCCAACGTCGCGCCGCAGGGAAACCGCGCGCCGTCGGACACGACGCCCCCACAATACGGAATCGGCGAGGTCGCCGCATGGACGACCTCGCCGACACGTGCTTCTTGGGTTGAGAACCGTCTAACGCCGTCGCAGCAACAGGCCCAGCGCTAGCACGAGCAGCGACCCGGGCTCCGGCGTAACGAGGACATTGTCGATCAGCGTGAACAACAGGTCCGCTCTAAGCGGGTCGGTCGACGATCCGACGTTGACGTCGCTGTGGCCGAAGAAGATGTCGCCGCCGCCGAGGGTGACGGTGGTGAGATCGATGGTCGCCATCAGCAGATTGTCGATCTTCCACGTCGCGGTCGTGCCCACCTTCGCAATCACAACGTGGTGCCATGCCATGCCGCCGCTGCCGACCGCCGTGGAGCCGGTCTGCTGCGCATAGAGGGCGAGCTGCGCGGCCGGCGCGGTCCTGGCGGGGAAGGTGGTGGCGAAATAGGCGTTGGTGTTATTCTGGCTCGGGAACGCGTACACCCCGCTGGCCACTAGGTAGCCCGTCGCCGCGGCGCTGGAGTAGGCGCGCCAGTCTTGGGCCGAGCCGCCGTCCCCGGTGCCGGCAAACCAGACGCTGTCCTGGACGCCACCCGGCCACTGTGTCGTAGCCCCAGCGGTGCCGATGCCGTAGGTCCCCATATTGGTCGAGCCATTCCCGCCGCCCGGGAACGGGCCGTTCCAATTCTCCCACCAGTCGAACTCGACGGTGTAGTTGCCGGTGAAGCTCTGGCCGATCGGCGAGGCGCTCATCCCACCGAAAACGCCGTTGTTCAGGTTGGCCTGCAGCTTCATGCCGCGTGTCCCCGTGCCGCCGGGCGCGGCGGGGATGCCAACCGTGGAATAGTCGAAGAAGAAATTAGCCGCGGCGTCCGACGGCCCGTTATTGACCGTCCAACTCGCGGTCGAGTCGACTTCGAAATCCTGGCTGTAAAGCGAGGTGCCGAAGACCGGCGACGCCGCTAGCAACAGACCCACCACACACGCAAAACAACTGGATCGCATACCTTCCTCCTCTCACGTCTCCCGTTGTCGAACGACAGACGGTACTCGATCATCCGCGCCCAAGCGTACGCTGGTTTCGCACAGATGATCTGGTGGCTTCTGCCTCACTCCGTATCGCAAAACACATCCGAAACGCCCTTTGCGTCTCGGCCTCTCTCAATCTTCATGTCAGTCTACGGCGCCGGTGGTCCTCGTGCAACAGAAATCCGACCGGATTTGCGGACCTGACCCGGGCCAGGCCTCCTTCCGCCCCCCGCTATCGAGCCGACAGCTCTGGCGACCGGCCCCACCCCTCCGTCGGCTAGGTCCAGCGCCGCAACTTGCCCCCCAGCACGGACATGGGTGCCCGCCGTCCCGCCGATTCAGCCCATTTCGGTCGTTTATCCGGACCTTCGCCAGCCTCTGGTTGCCCGGCCACTCCCGCTGCGAACCTGCGACCGACGGACCGAGCGCCCCTTGAGCGCCAGCAGGCTCCAGCCGCCCGCGGCTGCCTAATACGCCACATTCGGCCCCGGCAACTCCACGTCGCGGGCCAGGAGCAGCGGGCCGACCGTTTTTTCGACCGCATCGAGGATCGTGTTCGACTCCACGAGTTGCCGCACCGCCTCGATGTCCGGGTGCAGCACCCGGTCGTTCTCCATGAACGGCACCTTCTCGCGAATGAGGTCGTGCGCGACCGCCGTGCCCTTACCCGGGCGCTTCGGCCGGCCGTCCTTGTCCTTATAGAAGTCCATCGCCTGCGCGGCGCAGAGCATCTCGATCGCCAGCACCGCCCGGACGTTGCGGAGGATCTCGCCGCACTTGCGCACCGCGATCGGCCCCATGCTCACGTGGTCCTCCTGGTCCGCCGACACGCTGATCGAATCCACGCTCGCCGGGTGCGACAGCACCTTGTTTTCCGACACGAGCGCGGCGGCCGTGTACTGCGCCACCATCAGCCCGCTGTTGAGCCCGTTGCCGGTGACGAGAAAATCGGGCAGGCTCGAAAGAACCGGGTTGAGCAGGCGGTTCGTGTGCCGCTCGGAAATGTCGGCCGCCTCGGCGAGCGCGATGCACAGGAAATCGACCACCATGCCGATCGGCTGCCCGTGGAAATTGCCGGCCGCGAAGTACTGCTGCTCGTCCGGGAAGAACAGCGGGTTGTCCGCCGCCGAATTCACCTCGATGTTCACGACCTTCCGGACGTGTTCGAGCGTATCGAACGACGGCCCCAGGGCCTGTGGCGTGCAGCGCATGCTGTACCCGTCCTGCACCTTCCCGGTCTTGTCCGCCATGATCTGGCTGCCGGCGAAGAGCTTGACGAGGTTGGCGGCAATCGCGTTCTGCCCGGGATACGGCCGCGCTCGGTGAATGCGCGGGTCGAAAGCGTGCTCAACCGCCCGCAGCGCGTCGAGCGTCATCGCCGCCGCGATCACCGCGTTCTTGAGCACGCGTTCGGCGTCGTAGACGAGCAACGCGGCGCCGCCGGTCATCATCTGCGACCCGTTGATCAGGCCGAGGCCCTCCTTGAATGTAAGGTCGGTCGGCATGACGCCTGCCCGCCGCATCGCCTCGCCGCCGGGGAGCAATTCGCCCTTGTAGTAGGCTTTGCCCTCGCCGATGGCGACCTCGGCGAACTGGGACATGGGCGACAGGTCGCCGCTGACGCCCAGTGAGCCTTTCTCCTGGATCCACGGCACGACGCCCTTGTTGATCATCTCGATGACGGTGTCGAGCAGGCTGGTCCGCACGCCCGAACAGCCCTTCGCGAGCACGTTGGCGCGCAGGAGCATCGCCGCCCGCACCGCGTCCTCCGGAAACGGGTTGCCGGTGCCCGCGGAATGGCTGTAGATGATCCGCCGGCTCAGTTCGGCGCTTTGCTCCGGCGAGATGCGGACGCGGGCCAACTCGCCGATGCCGGTCGTGACGCCGTAGATCGCGATTCCGTCGCGGACGCATTTTTCCAGGAAGTCGCGGGAGCGTTGGACCTTCTGCCGGGCCGCGGGATCAAGCGAAACCGGTGCATGTTGGCGGGCGATGGCGACGATCTGTTCGATGGAGAGGGAGTTACCGTCCAAAACGATGTTCATGCGGTTTCTCGCGGGGCCGGGCACATAAACACAACGCCCACAGGCCGGCTTGCGATGGGCGCGGGTGCGCAATGGCGCGGAGAACGCATTTTATCGTGAGTCGGCCGGTGGGTGCGTCGATTGGTCCGATAATTAGTGACTTCCGCAAGAAGGTGATTCCTCCTTCGGACCGCCGGCAGTATTATATGAGGGTCTTAGCGCGGGGTCCGGCCAAGTCACTCGTGAAGGTCGAGATCCTGTGCGGCAGGACTGATGCTGGGTGGGCATTGCACTGCGTACGTGGTGCTTTCGGGAAAGGCGGCCATGTCGGCGATCGGCAAAAAGAACTTCGACGGTTTTCTCGGGCTGGCGGTCAGCGCCGGCCTCCTGTTGTCGGTCGTGACCCTGGTCACGGTCGTCGTCGTGCGACGGCTGGGGCAGGTGGGATACATGATCGACGATGGTTACATCCACCTGTCGCTGGCGCGGAACCTCCTGCAGACGGGCACATGGGGACTTTCCCCGCACGTGTTCTGCGGCGCGTCGTCCTCGCCGGTCTGGACCGCGCTGCTGTCATTGACGCTCGCGGCGGGGCTGGTTCCGCCGGCCTGGATACCGTTGGGGCTCAGTCTGCTGTCGGCCTTGGCGGTGCTGGCCGTGTCGACGCTCGTGCTGCGCGCGTACCGGATCGGCGCTGCGGCGACGCTCGTTGGCTTGGTCGCGATGGTCTTTGTGACTCCCCTGACGACCCTGGTCTTCATGGGCATGGAGCACGCGCTGCACCTGTGCTTGTTCATTGGCTTTGCGCATTTTGCGGTGAAGGTCCTGCATGAGCGACCGTCGCGCCCCAGAACGGTGTGGGCGCTGGCCGTGCTCGCCACGCTCATGGCAGGCACGCGGTACGAGGGGTTGTTTGCCGTCGCGGCGGCGGCGTTGTTCTTGCTGATCCAGCGGCGCTGGGCGCTTGTGCTGCTCATGGCCGCAGCCGGGTTCTTCCCGATGATGGCGTTCGGGCTGTACGCGCTCGGACAGGGGGGACCGTTCTTGCCAAACTCGCTTCTGATGAAAGGTGATTTCCCGCAGGCATCGGCGGCGGGCCTGTTCCGGTTCATCTTCCTGGAGCAGCAGCATGGATTTCAGGTCTGCACGGCGCTGTTGGAAACAGTGCTGTTGTTGGCGGTCGCGTATTTCGTGCTGCCGTCCGATGACCAGAGCGCAGCCCGCCGACGCACGTGGATCGTGCTGTGGCTGACGACCGTTTTCCTCCACCTGCAGTTCGCCCCGATCCAGGCTGGGATGCAGCGCTACGAAGCCTACCTGGTTGGTTCGGGGCTTCTGATCCTGGTACTGATCTCGGGCCCAGTCGCCGCGCGACTCGTAACCGGCGCGCGGCGGGCGCTGCTGGCCCATCCGGCCCGCCACGCTCCGACGGCGTTGCTCGTGGTAATGGTGGCGCTGAGCCTGTCGGAGCCGTACGTCGGACGAGCAGTGGCCCTGATGCGCTTCGTTCCGAGTTTTTGCGAGCGCGAGTACGACCGCAATCACATGTCCGGGCTGTTTCTGCACGAATTCTACCGTGACCGGACGGTGGCGGTTTGCGACCTCGGGGCGACGTCGTGGTACAGCGGGTCCCGGCTCGTCGATTTGTGGGGGCTGGGCACGACCGACGTGACCCGGGCGTACCGCGCTGGTTCCTTCAACCGGGCCTGGGCAGCCAACTACTGCACGGAGCACCAAGTCGAGATCGCGATCCTGCACAGCTTTTTCGTGGAAGGCCGGTTACAGGGAGTGCCTGCCGGATGGACCCTCGTTGGCAGTTGGCGTGTCCAGACCCACGAAGGGCCGCAGACGGTGTGCTTCTTCGCTGTCGCGCCCGGGTCGGCCGAGCGGCTGGCGGCGAACCTGCGGATGTGGCGCGATCGGCTGTCGCCCCGTGCGCGCCTGGAACTGGGTAGTCCGTGGGCGCCGGCCGTCGCGCGAGAGTGACGGTCGCAATCCGCGCTCGCATTCGCTGCACATCCCAGGCCCGCCGACGCGTGTACCGCAAGACCCCAGCGGTGCGGCCTGCAGCGCTTCCGGCCGGGGCTGGACGATATCGACGTCGATCCATCGCCATGAAGCTATCGCGCCCGGACACCGGCGCCGTCACCTTCGCCCGGAAACTCGGAGTCTCAGCGCTGCTGGCGTTCCTTATGATCGCGCGTCGCCTTGATCGACCGGGCTCGTGCCCGCCGCAGGTCCGCACGGATCGCCGGAGCTGTTTTCTGCGCCATCGTGGCGAGTGCCGGACCGTCTGCGGACCGATCCGGCGGCCAGTCCCGTAGAAGTTCGGCCAGTTTTGCTCGAACGGGCGGCACGTCGTTACCCCGAGGTGCTTGGAGACGAGCAGTCCCAGCAGCTACTCCATCAGGCCGCCGCATCTGAACACAGGTCGCCGCGTCCAGGGCGACCAGGCGCTCCGGCAGACCCCCGATGCGCCCCGGCAGGTTATGCGATGTTCCGCGTTACCAATCGGTGCGAAGGTGGGACCTGCGCTATTTCGCTCACGCCGCCTAACCGTCCCACCAGATTCGCGGGGCCCGGCCAGTAAGCTGAGCACGTGGGCGGTCTTAAGCCCGCTTCCAGAATCCAGCAGCTACCACGTGCCGCTCACCGACCTGGTCATTACGGCCCCCTGGGGCCCGGCGCGCGGCGCGCCCGTCGATCTTGTCACGACGTCCGTCTGCCCGCTCTACCCACATTTTCCTTGACTTCAAGCGTTCGGGGGCGTATCCGAGAAGTAGCGGCTTTGTGCGAGCCAGTTATCCGGAAGGTGGAAACGGAGCGTTCTCATGCGTAGCGTGCGACTTTGCGTCGCCCGGGGAGCGATTATTGCAGCCTTGCTCACGATCGGTGCCGTTTCCGGCGCCGTGGCGCAGGACGCTCTCTTGGCGGAGCCGCCGCCGCCCGCCATTCCGTGCGCCACCGACGACGACTGCGGGCCGATTGTCGGCTGCGGCAAGGGTCAGGCGCTCGCGGCCCGCTTCCTGGCTGGCCTGCCGCCGACCGATGAGCAGAGTCTGGCGACCGAACGCGAAGCGCTCGGCGATACGGACGTCCTGCACTACAACCTCGACATCGAGATCCTGCCGAGCACCTCACACATCGCCGGCACGAACACGATGACCGTGCGGAGCCTGATCAACGGGCTCACGCAGTTCACGTTCCGGCTCCAGAACCAGTACACGTGCTCGGCGGTGATCAACGGCGCGACGCCGGTAACCGTAACGACGGCCAGCACGACGACGCGCGTCGTCACGCTCGATCACGCCTACAATGTCGGCGACGAGTTCACTCTGACGGTCACGTACAGCGGCACGGCCAACGCGGGCGGCTTCGGGTCGATTAACTTCACGACGCAGAACGGCCAGCCCCTGGTCTTCACGTTGAGCGAGCCGTATTACGCGTACACGTGGTGGCCGGTGAAGGATGGCGACGCCGGTCTGTCAGGCGACAACAGCGACAAGGCGACCGTGGAGCTGGCGGTCACGGCGCCCAGCACGCTGCGGACGGTCTCGAACGGGCTGTGGCAGGGCACCGACACATTGTCCGGCAACCGCGCGCGCTATCACTGGGCCACCAACTACCCCATCGCCCCGTATCTGGTCTGCTTCTCCACCACGAACTACAACACCTGGACGCAGACGTACAACTACGGGACCGGCACGATGCCCGTCGAGTTCAACATCTACCCGGCCAGCGACACCACCGCGCACCGCAATTCGTGGGGAATCGTCCTCACGGCGCTCGACGTGTACCGCACAATCTACGGCCTGTACCCGTTTATCGGCGAGAAATACGGGATTTACCAGTTCGCCTTCAGCGGCGGAATGGAGCATCAGACCAACACCGGCGAGGGCGTGTTCAGTGAGTCGGTCAACGTGCACGAGCTCAGCCACCAGTGGTGGGGCGATGCGATCACGTGCAAGACCTGGAACGACATCTGGCTCAACGAGGGCTTCGCGGACTACTCGGAAGCGTTGTGGTATGAGCGCAAGCCCGGCTCGACCGGCCTGACGGCGCTCTTCAACGCCATGGCCAGCCGTCGGCCCAGCACGGTGAACGGCAGCGTCTACTGCTACGACACGACGGACGTTAACCGCATCTTCAGCACCGACTTCACCTACTACAAAGGTGGCTGGGTGCTGCATCAGCTCCGCCACGTGGTCGGCGATACCACGTTCTTCAACATCCTGGCCGCGTACCGCACCGCGTACGAGGGCTCCGCCGCGACGACCGACCAGTTCGCCGCGAAAGCCGCCGCCGGCTACGGGCACGACCTGTCCTGGTTCTTCAACGAGTGGGTCTACGGCATCGGCGCGCCGGCGTACGCGTCCGGCTGGCAGACCGTGAACATCAACGGGCAGAACTACCTCCGCCTGCGCGTCCGGCAAACACAATCGACGAGCTACGGCACGTACACGATGCCGATCGACGTGCGCGTGAACTTCGCCAGCGGGAACCAGACATACACGGTTTTCGACAACGCCCTGACGCAGTGGTTCGTTGTCCCGATCGCCGCGCCCGCCACGTCGATCGTGCTCGACGAGAACGCGTGGATCCTGACGACGGCCAAGACGTCGGAAAGCTACGTGAACGGCCCCGCTAAGATTGTGCAAATATCGCCGCAGCCGGGCGCCATCGTGCCGCTGGCCAGCTCCCCGTCGGCCGTCACGGTGACGTTCAGCGAGAACGTCTCGGCCGCCGCCTCCGATTTCACCCTCAATTCGGCCGCCGGAGCGGTGCCCTTCACGCTCAGTTATTCGGCCACGAACTTCACTGCGACGCTGAACTGCGGCACCCCCCTGCCGGGCGGCGCGTACACGCTCACCGTCAAGGACACCATCCGGACGACCGCCGCGAGCATTCAACTCGACGGCGAGATCGCCAACCCGGCGAGCCCCGCCTCGCTGCCAAGCGGCAACGGTGTGGCCGGCGGCAACGGGGTCATCACGTTCGTCGTCCCGCCGCTGGGGGACCTCAACTCCGACGGCGTTGTGAACCACAGTGATCTGGCGCTCTTCGCCCAGTGCGTGAACGGCCCGGACGTGTCCACGCCTCCCCCGGGCGTCGATCCCGTGCTCTTCGCCGCTTCCGACTTGAACGACGACTCCGACGTGGACTTGGCAGACTTCGCCGCGTTCCAGGTGCTGACCAGCGGGTCTTGAGCACGAGCCCGGCTCGCGCCTGCGGCGAGCCGTCTGTCCGAGCCCCCGCCGCGTTTTGCGCCGGCTCGGTCGATGCAGGCATGGGTACTGTTGACGCGCGGCGCCCCGCGAAAAAACGCGCGACGCGCATTTTGCCTTTCGCCCGTGGGCGGGCCTAGCATCCGATAGTTCGCGCGCTGGCGACCTGTCCGACGCTCCACTGCTTTTTGGAGTGGCACACGTAGCTGCGCGCACCCCGCCGGGCTTGATATGAGTGCTCTCCGGATTCGTGGTGCGCGGTTGGAAGACGAGCCCTTTTTGTTCGCGCTCTACGCGAGCACGCGTCAGAGCGAGTTCGACGCGGCGGGTTGGCCGGCCGAGGTGCGGCAGGCTTTCCTGGAAATGCAATACCGCGCGCGAGCCCGCGCGTACGCGGAGCGTTTTGGCGACGCACGGGGCGAGATCGTCGAGTTAGCGGGGGAACCAATCGGAGCCGTGCTGGTCCACCGCGATGCAGAGGAAGTCCGCGTGGTCGATGTGGCCCTGCTGCCATCCTCGCGCAACCAGGGCATCGGTTCCGTGCTGATGATGAAGGTGCTGGACGAAGCGCATCAGCAGCGGCGGCCCGTGCGGCTGAACGTGCTCACGTCCAGCCCCGCGCGCCGGTTCTACGAGCGGCTTGGATTCGTTTGCCAACGAGAGGATGCGGTCTACACCGAAATGGAATGGCACGCCGAGCGGCAGCCCGCGACATCCGTGCCTGCGGGCGCAACGTCAACGTAGTCCCCGGGAAAGGAAGAACGCCATGGTTTCACGACGTGAGTTCCTCGTCACTACTACGGCGGCATGTGCGGGCACGCTCATCCCGCGGACCGCCGAGGTCGGTAAACAGGCGTTACCGCTCGTACAGCCGCTTCCCCAACCAGACATGACGCCGCTCGGGCGGGATCGATTTGCCCAGCACGTGCGCTCGACGTTCGTCGTGCAGACGCCGACGCCGGTGGCGCTCACACTGACCAGCGTGTCGGAGCGTCGGGTGGCCGGGCAATTCGAGGGGTACTCCGCGTACTTCCACGGGGCCGCCGACCAGCCGCTCGCGCAGGACACCTACACGTTCACGCACCCGCAGATGGGTTCGCTATCCCTGTTCATCGTGCCAGTCGGGCAGGACGCGGACGGCTTCGTGTACCAGGCGGTCTTCACGCATTTGGTTTCGGCGCCCCCGCCGGCGGCCCTGTAACGCGCGGTCGAGCTTGCGAAGGAGTCGCCCATGGCTGAACCGTTCTTGGCCGAGATTCGCATGACCGGCTTCAACTTTCCGCCGGTGGGCTGGGCCTTCTGCGAAGGCCAATTGCTCTCCATTGCCCAAAACCAGGCGTTGTTTCAGGTGTTCGGGACAACATACGGCGGCGACGGCACAACCACGTTTGCGCTGCCGGATTTGCGCGCCCGCGTGCCCATCGGCACGGGCGTCGCCCCGGGGGGCAGCGCGAATCGCATCCTCGGCGTGCCGGGCGGTGCCGCCACCCACACGCTCTCGACCGCCGAGCTCGCACAGCACAATCACGCCGCGCTTGGCAGTGCGGCCGACGCGACACTCAAGAGCGGCGTCGCCGGCGTCCCGGCCAGCACGGCCAGCCCGAGTTACAGAGCGCCGGGAAACCTCGTACCGATGTACTCCGGCGCCCTTCAGCCCTTCGGAGGCGGCCAGTCGCACCCGAATCAGCAGCCGTTTCTCGCCGTGAGGTTCATCATTGCCCTGCAGGGCATATTCCCGTCGCAAGGTTAAGGAGTGCGTGGCCATGGATCCATTCATTGGCGAGATACGGTTATGCGGATTCAATTTCGCCCCGCAGGGCTGGGCGCCCTGCGACGGACGACTTCTCACCATTTCGCAGAACACGGCGTTGTTTTCTCTGCTGGGCACGACGTTTGGCGGAAACGGGACGAGCAACTTCGGCCTGCCGGACCTGCGCGGACGCGTGCCGATCCACGCGACGAACGAGTATCCCCCTGGTGCATCGGAGGGCACGGAGTCCGTGACGCTGATCGGCAACCAGGTCCCGTCCCACACGCACACGCTCGCGGGGTCCACAGACGCGGCCACGCAGCCGCAGTCTAACGGGCAAGTCTTCGCCCAGGTAGGCGACAACGCACTGTACGCGGCGCCCGGCAATCTCACGCCGTTCAACGCGCTCGATGTCGGGGCCACCGGCGGCGGGCAGCCCCACAACAACTGCCAACCGTCACTGTGCTTGAACTTCATTATCGCGCTGCTAGGGATTTTCCCGAGTCAAGGCTTGCTTCGAACGTCGCCCACCACCCGAGCGCTGAAGGGAGGTCCCCGTGGCTGAACCGTTCATTGGAGAAATCCGCATTTTCGCCGGTGGCTTCGCCCCCACGAACTGGGCTCTGTGCCAGGGCCAGCTCATGCCCATCAACCAGAACACGGCCCTGTTCTCGCTCCTGGGCACCACGTTCGGCGGCAACGGCCAGACGACCTTCGGCTTGCCCAACCTCAACGGCCGGGCACCAGTCGGCCTTGGCGCAGGCCCGGGGCTTACGCCGCGGAACATGGGCGACGTCTTTGGCTCGGAAACCGTGGCGCTGACCTCAACGCAGCTACCGCCGCATACTCACAACATGGTTGGAACGCCGTACACGGCGACCAGCACCACGCCCGCGAACAACGTGCTGGCCGCTGGACAGGAGTTGGCCTACGCACCACCGCCGACATCGGCGACCTTGGCGCCGCAGGCCATCGGCACGGCAGGCAGCGGACAGCCGCACGACAACATGCAGCCGTACCTGCCGTTGACGTTCATCATCGCGCTGTTCGGTATTTTCCCGCCGCCTCCCTGACGTAGGCGCGGCGCGCGTGTCACGCAGACGGATCGTGGGCGCCTCGAGAGAGGAATGAAGATGGCAACTCGCAAGACGATCGCCGCGCTGCTCGTCAGTTGCGGTGCGACCCTGGCCCTGGCCCAGGCCGGCACCGGGTTCACATTGACCGACGGCGGCGCGGTGTTCCGGCAATCCGACAGCCCCACGAGTGGCACGGGCGGCGGCGTCAGCAGCACGGATTTTCGCCTCAGCGGCGGCGCGACGGGCACGGACCAGCTCTTTCAGAACTGGTGGTGGTATCGCGTGGCGGGCGAGTCGCGCCAGACCGCGTTCTACAACGCGACGGGCACGCAGATACCGGCGGCCAACCGGGCGGTCACGAGTTGGGTGTTTCCGCAATTCACCGCCGACCTGGAGTACCACCTCCAAGCCACTTCCCCGACCAACGCGAGCATGGTCGAGGTGCTCACCGTACGGAATACGACCGCCGCCCCGCTCACGCTGAATCTGTTCAATTACACCGACTTCGACCTGAACGGCTCGTTCTTCGGCGACAGCGCGACCTTGATCAGTCCGGATCTCATGCGCGTCACCGGGGACTACCCCAGCCCGACGGTGTCTGCGGATTTCCAGGGCTACGGCGCAAACGTCGGCTACAAAGTCGGGCCCTTCACCGCGTCCCGGCTTGGTCTGGCCGACCCCAGCGTGACGAACGCCAACAACACCGGCTTGCCACTCACCAACGACGACTTCAGCGGCTTTTGGGAGTGGCAACTCGTGCTGACGCCCGGAGCGTCGGGTACTCTCGTCGAGCGCCTTGGGGACGTGCCGGAACCGACCACGCTGCTCCTCTTCCTGGTCCTGTTGAGGCCGCCGCGGCGCTGAACCAACCGCCCCGTTCGATAAGACGGTCGTCGGCTTCGCACGCCCGCTCGACCGCGGCGTCAAACCCTCTGACCCAACCTACAGCCTCCGACCCAGCCCCCGGTACTGTATCGCTTCCGACACGTGTGTCGCATTGATGCACTCCTTGCCGCCGAAAGCCGCGAGACAACCCGATTTGCGCGCTTTGCGCCGTGACTCAGCCGCCGGTCAAGTTTGGCATCTGGCCGTGGACCAGCCGGTAGATGACCACACCGAGGATTCCGCCGGGCACCCCGGCGACGTTGCCGCCAATGTGCGCCAGCACCGCCGGCAGCAGGCTGCCTGTGCGCGCACGTAACTCGGCGGCCCCCCAACCGACGACGAACATCGTAATCACGATGATCAACCCGCCGCGCACCCCCGCGCCGCGCCAGATCAGCGGCACGTGCATGGCCGCGAAGAACGCGGCCGAAAGGACGACGGGCGGAAGCAGCCGGCTGGCTCGCGCGCCGGCCGCCCCGCCGGGCGTCGCCAATCCCTGGACCAACCCGCGCACGAAGACCTCCTCCGCCACGCTGCTCAGCAGCCACACGACGAGCACGATCTGCGGGAAAGAGAGTTCGCGCATCAGCGGATGTCGCTCGCCCAAGAGGACCATGACGATCGACACCACGGCCATCGCGACAGCCGCCAGGACGAACCACCACGCATCGCCGCGCCCCCAACGGGGCCTGACCAGCCCGAACTCGCTCCACGGCCGCCGTAGCACCGCGAAGATCGCTCCGGAAATCACAATCAGCGCGAGCTTGAGCCAGAGTTGATCGGTCATCGCTGACGTCGACCAACCCAGCCGGCGGACGCCCGAGGTCAGCCCCATGCAGGCGGCGAACACGAGGATTCCAACCAGCGCCGCCGAAACCAGTCGATACGCCAGAACGTGCTTGTTCATAGTGCCGTGTTCCACTCAATGCGGTCGCGACCGTCGGCCTTGCGTCTCTCTGCTCGCCGGCACGCCGCACTCGCGGGGTTGTACATGACCTCGCGAGCCATTCGTCCCGCTACAGGCTCCGATCGAGCGGGCAGTCCTCGATCGCCCGCGAAGGATGCGCGGCGTTGACACGCTCCGCACCAGCCCGACGGCGATCGTCGCCGTCTACGCGCGTGGCATGCACGCCCGCGCGGCGTTTGAGGATCTTGATCCCAAAGCGTTCGTCCTTCAGGGGCTCGAATCCGATCCGCTGCGCATTCTCGTATTCGGCCTTGATCCAGTCCATGATCGTCTTTCCGTAGCGCGGGTCGGTGCCGAAGAAGCGGACGCCGAACTCGCTGGTGTCCTTGTGCACGAGGACGACGAAATCGGGCTGGTGCGCGCGCAGGCCGGCCAGGATGGCGTCCTCGCCGAAAGCCTGCAGCTCGACCATCATGAAATTGGTATAGGGCGTCGGATCAACCCGCCGGGAGAGGTAGTTCAACATGATGCCCTCGGGAAACGCGACAAGACCAGCCTCCGGCGCCGTGTTGTGCTCGATCCACGCCAAGGCCTCATTGACGGCGAGTCCGACACCAGATACTTCCGGCACATAGGTGCTGATGGCGTCGCCGCCGCGGCCAACCTGGTAGCCCTTCACCGCGTAATAAGCGCAGGATAAGCGCGCGTACGCGACGGCACTGGCGGCCACCCCCGCAAACGCCAAGCCGCGGAATAGGGGCGCCCCGCGCGGCCCCCGCCGGAGCAACCGTGGCACCGCCCAGATCAAGCTGACGACCAGCGTCAACGTCGCCGGCATCGCCAGGTAGAACCCGTAGTGATGCAGCCGCGCGTTGAGGAGCATCTTGCTCAGCATAACGCCCGCAAACGTGCTCCAGAGAACCAGCGGCATCAGCCGGGTGACGGCCGCCGAGTCCCGGCGGCACCTGATGAGCGCGATCAACAGCCCCGCCCACGCCACAAGCGTCGTCAGCGGCAGCGCCGGGCCGATGTTTTGCCGTGGAATCAGCGCAGGCCGGCACAGCAGCGCGGCGAACACAACGCCTCCCACGCCAACCCGACGACCGCTCGCCCGGCGGCGAGCCGCCGGGTAGCGACATCGGCGCCGCCAGCGGCGATCACCGCCAGCGCGATCCCGCCGAAAACTGCCAAGGCCAGCAGCAGGTTGCCGCGCACGTCATCCAACCCCATACCCTGCTCGTGAAAGAGGTTGTGAGCCGCGGAGCTGCTCAACGGCACAGTCCACGCGCTGGCAACCCCCTTCAGCGCCAGCACCGCAGGCATCTTACTCCAGAACCACAGGAAGAAGCCGACCACGGGAACGGCGGCAGCGACGAGAAACCCAAACACTGCGCGAACGTCGACACGGCTTCGCTGCGGCCGCACCAGGAGGCCCAGCACCAGCCACACAATCGCGACGGCGCAGGCCGCGAGCGATGTTTCCGCCTTGGTCAGCAGCGCGAACCCGCAGCATATTCCCGCGAGAATATGCATCAGGCGCCGGCGTCTCAATTCCGCCCTCGAAAGGCAGAAGATCATCGCCACCGTGAGCGCTACTCCATGCGTGGCCTCATGAGAGTAGGGACAGACATAGTTGTAGTTTCCAATCATCATGTACTGAGCAAACGCAAACACCAGCAGCAACGTCAGGCTGGCCGCCGTGGCCGTCAACCTGTCAGTCGCCTCTACCAGCAGCCGGTAGATGAGGATGGTCATCCCGGCCAGGATCGCGAGGTTGCAGAAAACGAGCGTGCTCAGTGACACGCCGAAGAGCTTGAACCAGAACGCATTCAAGTACTGCGAGAACGGCCCGAATAGAAAGGCGATATCGCGATAGAGCACCTTGCCAGAGGCAAGCTGCCACGGAATGTAAAGCTCGTGACCGAAGTCGATCAGCAGATCCGGCCACTTCCGCCAACTGATCGCCGCCATGACGAGAAAGGCGACCGCGCAGAGACCGGGCCCGGCCCAGCGCCGCGGCCAGTCCCGTGCGTGGACGTCCTGCGCTGCTTTTTCGGCGTCTGCAGCCCGAGCTGGGGGGGCCGCCATTTCGCCCTCCGCGGAGCCCATCCTTCATCCTTATCCCAGATTACCACGACGACCACGGACAGCCGCGGCGATTCATCGTACAATGTTTGCCCCCCACGCACTATCTGCCCGGCACGCGCGGTAACGTCAACTCTCGTGTGTAATGATTCGGGTTCAAGAAGAGCACCTCAGGCCACGTGCCGTTTTGTGCGGAAGGCCGGGCACACGCGGGCGGCGTATTTGCGATTGAAGTACGCCACCAACCCGAACACGATCCGCTCGATGCTCGCATCGTTCACGAACGTCCCGATCGAACGCGTCCGGCGCCGCGCCTCCCGGAACATCCGTTCGATCGGATTCGTCGTCCGCACCATCCGCCGATGCTCCGCCGGCAGGTCAAACACCGCCAGCAACTCCTCGAGATCACGCTCCACGCACCGCACCGCCTCCGGATAACGCGCCTGCCAACGGCGGCCCCAGGCCGTGTACGCCGCCAGAGCCGCCCGGCGGGTCGCGGCGCTGTACACGGCGCGTAACCCATGCAGCACCGCCTGGCGATCCCGCTTGCGCACCAAGTTGGCCACATTCTGCATCTTGTGGAACCAGCAGCGCTGCCGCGGCACGTGCGGATAGACCAGCTCCACCGCCGCCTGCACCCTGCCGCCACCATCGGTCGTAATCAAGTTGAGCGGCTGGCCCGCCAAGCCCCGCTGCGACAGGCCCCGCAGGAAGCCTTCCCAGGCCGACGTGGTCTCCCCGTTAACCACCTGGAAATCGATGACCTCCTTGTGCCCATCCGCCATCACGCCCAACGCCACCAGCAGCACGCGTTTGCGGCTGCGCCGCAGGCCGGTTTGGAACAAACGCGGCGTGCCGCGGGCCTTCAAGTGGATGCCATCCAGCAGCAGATACCGATAGCGGTCCGGCACGGGCCGCAGGTGATAGGCCCGCACCTCGGCGTCCAGCCGCTTGGCCAGCCGGCTCACCTGGCCGGCCGAGAGCGGCAGGTCCAGGACCTGGTCCAGCAGCTCGCCGACCCGCCGCGTGCTCACCCCGGCCAGCAGCATGTCCACGGCCGATTGGCTGAGGGCTTCGTCGTGGCGGGCCAGCCGCTGGAACATGTGGGTGGTCAGGCCTTATGTCCCGGCAACGCGGCACGCGCACGTTCTCCAGCGGGCCCAGCGTGGTGGCCCAGCGTTTCCGCCGGTCGTAGCCGTTGCGGGACGTCCGGCGGTCTGCGGCCGGCTGGTGCCAGGCGACTTCGACCCACTGGTCACGCCAGGCTTCCAGCGTGCCCTCCAGGAGCGTTTTGAGCAGCTCCCGGCCGTGGCGGCTGAGGTCGCCCCAGAATTCTTCGGGCTCCTTGACCAACGGCCAGAGGCTCGGCATGGTAACGTGGACCTGATCCAACTCGGCTGCCACGAATCGCATGGGCGTGTCCTCCTGAACTCGCGACCTCGAACTTGGGCCGGAGGATACGCTCTTCTTTTCCGCCGAACAGGGATTACACACGGCAGGATACGTCACCTTCGTGCAATGCCCGCTTCTGTTCGAGTGCGTTCGTCAGTAGAATCCCTTTCATGTTTGCTCGCGTCAACAGCCTGGCGCTCGCCGGGATTGAGGCGTACCCGTGCGAGGTTGAGGTCGACGTTAGTGGCCGAGGGTTCGGCACGATAACGCTCGTGGGCCTGCCCGACTCCGCGGTCAAAGAGAGCATCGACCGCATTCGCAGCGCGCTGTTCAACTCGGGTTACGCACTGCCCAAGACCAAAACCACCGTCAACCTCGCCCCCGCCGACATCAAGAAGGAGGGCCCGGCGTTCGATCTACCCATCGCCCTCGGCCTGTTGCTCGCCGACGACCAGCTTCGCAGCGAGCTGACCGACGATTTTCTGATAGCCGGGGAACTGGCCCTTGATGGCCATGTCCGGCCGATCAAGGGGGCGCTGGCGATGGCGCTGTTGTGCCGCGACCACGGCTTCCGCGGACTGATCCTGCCGCGCGAGAACGCCGCGGAGGCCGCAGTCGTGGATGGCGTCGAGGCCTACGGCATCGACTCGCTCGCACAGGCGATTGGCTTCCTGTCGGGCCAGCTTCCGCTCGAGCCGACCAGCGTCGACCTCGAACAGGTCTTCGCTAAGGCCGCCAAGTACGACATCGACTTCGCCGATGTCCGCGGACAGGAGCATGTAAAGCGCGCCCTGCTTGTGGCCGCGGCGGGCCGTCACAATCTGCTTCTGCTCGGGCCGCCCGGGACCGGCAAGACCATGCTGGCCAAGCGTATCCCGACCATTCTTCCGCCAATGTCGTTGCAAGAATCGCTGGAGACAACGCGGATCTACTCGGCCTCGGGCAAACTGCCAACTCGTGCGAGTCTGCTGGCTACGCGGCCGGTGCGGCAGCCGCACCACTCGATCAGCACGCCGGCGCTCGTGGGTGGCGGGACCATCCCGCAGGCGGGCGAGGTGTCGCTGGCGCATCACGGCGTTCTCTTTCTCGACGAGTTTCCGGAATTCAACCGCAGCGTGCTCGAGTCGATGCGACAGGTAATCGAGGATCGCGTAGTCACCATTTCGCGGGCGCATAGCGCAGTGGAGTTTCCGGCGGACTTCATGCTGGTGGCGGCCATGAACCCATGCCCGTGCGGGTACTTCACGGACCCGCGCAAGCCGTGCAAGTGCTCCGCGCCGCAGATCGACCGCTACCTGGCTCGGATTTCCGGCCCACTGCTCGAGCGGATCGACATCCATGTCGAGGTGCCTGCGGTGCCGATCTCTGCGCTGCGCGACCTCCAGCCCGGGACGGACAGCGCGACGATCCGAGTGCAGGTCGAGCGCGCGCTGGCGGTGCAGCGCGCCCGGTTCGGCAAGGGCAGTACAACGACGAACGGCAGCATGAGCTCGCGGCAGTTGCGGAAGGTCTGCCCGATCGACGCCGACGGAGAACGAATCCTGCGGCAGGCCGTCAGCGAACTTGGCTTGTCCGCCCGGGCCCACGACAAGGTCCTGCGGGTCGCCCGGACAATTGCGGATTTGGCGGGCGAGCCAAACATCACGGCTACCCACCTATCCGAGGCGATCCAGTACCGACGGCTGGATCGCAGCCTCTGAGAACCGCGGCCGGGGGGAGTGATGCGGACTTGTCCATACCGACTATTCCATCCGCGGCGGTCCGCGCCACGCGCGAGGGCTTGAACGGGTCAGGCTCGGCCGATCGGGTCGGGCGGGATGCAAACGGAAGGTGGTCAGCGCGGGCTTTCTCGCTGCAATCACGCATGGTCGTCCTGGAAGACAGGCTCGGTGGGCGGGCATCGACGGTCGGAGTAGCGCGTCGCGTCACGCCGCCCGTCTATGCCGGTGGTGCAGCCCGCCGACCTGGGGAATGGCGATGACGCGGCCCTGGCTCGGCGGCTCGACCTCACGTGGTACCGGCGCGTTCCGTTCCAACGCGAGATGCGTGCGCGCTTCGTGGTAGTGCGCAAGGTACGACCTCAGAAGCCGAATCAGATGACCTTCGTCGAAGACGATCACGTGATCCAGGCACTCTCGGCGAATCGAACCGATCAGGCGTTCCACGTACGAACTCTGCCAAGGCGACTGGAACGCGACGACGACTCGCTCGATACCCATGTGCTTGACACGCTCGCGGGATTCTCGGCCGTGGATGCCGCCATGATCGCGGATCAGGAGGCGCAAACGGAACCGCTTCAACTCCCGTGTCCGCGCAGCTACAATGCCGCGCGGGATTCAGATCGGGGGCAGGTTAGGGAGCTGGCTATGAGCGAGTCGTCACGGCGGGACTTCATCGGTACGGTTGGCACGATACTGGCAGTGGGCGCGGGGGCCAGCCTGGCGGGGCCAGCGGCCGCGCCGCCAGCCACAACGGCCCCGGCCACAGGCCGGCAGGTCATTCCCGGCAGTCCGTACCCGACGTTCTCGCGTGCCATACGGCTGGACCGGCTGGTCTTCGTCGCCGGCGTAGTCGGACAGAAGCCCGGCACGCGCGAGCTGGTAGCCGCCGAGTTCGAGCCCCAGTGCCGGCAGGTGCTGGAGAACCTGAAGGCCTCGGTCGAGGCGGCGGGCTCCAGCCTGGACAAGGTCCTCAAGTGCACGGTGTACATCACCGACGCGGCCGACTTTGCGGCGTTCAACAAGCTCTACGTCGAGTACTTTCCCAAGGACCCGCCCGCTCGGTCGAGCGTCGTTGTGAAGGAGCTGGTGGTGCCCGGCGCGAAGCTGGAAGTCGATTGCGTCACTTACATCGCGTGACGATCTCGCCGACGCTGGGGCCGCAGAGCCCGCGCGAGGGCTGCTAATGGATGTTGCTGAGCACGTCTACACGGATGACCCAACGCAGGGGCCGCCCGATGCGAAGACGACGCTGGCTGGCGTGGACTACTTCTTTCTCGGCAACGGCCTGATCCAGGCGGCCGTGCAGGTGTGCACGTCCGGCCAAGGCACGCCGGTGGGGCTGCTCATCCTGCACCCCGAGCAGCTTCGTTCCAAACGCCGGGCACTCACGTTCGATCCGCAGCATGGCTTAGCCCCCACGGCGGTCACCATCCGCGTCGGGACGCGCGTGTTCGCGCCGCAGGGGCCAACACTCGAGGCGCGGTGGGCGGATATCGGTGGCGTGCCCGCGGTGCAGGTCACCTGGCAGGCTGACGACCTGCGCGTCACGGAGATCTTCTACTGTCACGACCAACGGTCGCCGTGCCTGACGCGCATCATCCGGGTCCGGAAATCGTCCCCGGGCAATCTCCGCGCAGCATTGCGCACCGGCCCGGAACAGGACCCGCGGGAGTATCCGCTTGAGTTGACGCGGGATGCACTGACGGCAGCCACGCTGTCGTATGAGTCGCGTGGGAGCGGGGATGGCTGCCAGGTCGCTGTGCGTTGGTCAGACGCTGCACCGGACCACGCCGAGGCGGCCAGCTACTGGGAACGCTGCGCCGCGCTCACCTGCTCGTCGCCGACGCTGGAGCATCTCTTCCGCGCCGCCCGGAACCAGCTTCCGGCGGCGGTTACGGCCGCGGGCATGATGGACGGCAGCATCTGGCAATACAACCTGGAATGGGTGCGCGACCAAGCCTGTGCCGCAGCGGCGCTGGTTTCCCTCGGAGCCGTTGACACGGCCAGAACCATGTGCGAGCGCCTGCTCACGGAGTTTCTCAGCGACGAGGGAGATTGCGTGGACTCCGGTCGGCGGCGTGAACCGGCGGAGGTCGAGCTGGATCAGAATGGGTACCTCGTGGCGGCACTGGAAACGTACGTCAATTGGACCGGCGACGTGGAGATCCTGCGGCGTCACTGGCCGCGCATCGTCGCCCTCGTGGAATTTCCGCTGCGCGCGGTGTTCCGCCACGGGCCGTCAGGCTTGCTACACAACCGGCGGGAGTATTGGGAACGCCACGACGTGCATGGGATCCAGGACGGCATAGAGATGATTCACCAGCTCTACGCCGCTATCGGCCTGGACAGCGCGGCGCGACTGGCCCGGCTGGTCGCACGGACGGAGCAGGCGGAGCGTTGGACGCGCGAGTCGAAGCGTGTCCGTGAGGCTATGCTTCGTGACGTGCGCTATGGTCTGGTGGAGCGGGGACGTTTCATCAAGCGGCGCGACGTGAATGGAGCAGTGCAAGTAGCGATCACGCCGGCCGCGGAGGCGGGCCTGCCGGGCGGCGTTCCTTTGGCCAATGCCGAGCCGCACTACCTGGAACCGGACACATCGACGGTGCTTCCGATTGCGTTGGAGTTCGTCGATCCGCGGGGGGAGTTGGCGCGGAACACGCTCGCGGACGTTGAGCAGTTGTGGAATCAGCGCTGGGACCACGGGGGCTATGGCCGGTACCACGTCAGTTCCGAGCCGGACTCGCCGGGGCCGTGGCCGTTTGCGTCACTGTTCGTCGCCCGCGCGTACTTCGAGGCGGGCGACGACGACAAGGTCTGGCGGGTCCTCAACTGGCTGCGAAGTGTGCCCGGCGGCCGGGCCGGTGCGTGGTTCGAGTTCTACGGCCCGCGTCCGATCCCGCCGTGCCCGCAGATCGGCGTGATCCCGTGGACCTGGGCGGAGATCGCGTGCTTCTTCATTCACCATCTGCTGGGCGTGCGCCCGGGCTATGCCGAACTCGTGCTGCGGCCGCGCCTGCTCGCCGGCCTGGACCGTGTTGAAGCCCGGTTGTGGCTGCGCGGGCATACGCTCCGCGTTGGCATGCGCCGTGCACGCTCGGGTGAGAAGGCCGCACTGGTCGTCGCCGGCGAATCCCAGCCCTACAGCCCGTCCGGCGTTCGCCTGCCGATGCCGAGCGCAGACCTGGACGTGCAGGTCGTGGCGCCGGCATGAACTCGAAGCAGCGCGTGCTGGCGACACTGGCCGGTCTGGAACCCGATCGCGTGCCCATCGGTGAGTTCGCGGTGGATTTCGACACCGTCGAGCGCATCCTGGGCCACGAGACCTACCTCCGCGCGAAGGCCAAGTCGCAGATTGCTTTTTGGGAAGGGCGGCACGCCGAGGTGGCCGAGAGCTATCTCAAGGACCATATCGCGCTGCATGAGCAACTCGATCTGGACATTGTGACTTTCCCGGCGGCGACGTGGCGCATCCCGCCCGAGACGGATGACCAGCCCCCGCGGCGCACGAGTACCGACACGTGGGAGGACAAGTACGGTCGGGTGTATCGCTACTCGTCGGCCTCGCAGGACATCACCTGCATTCATGACCCAGTTGCGGATGCCGAGACGTACGCCATGGAGGACTTTGCCGCTCCGCCGCGGCCGCCCGTCCGCGACGAGCGCTCCTGGCGCATCCTGGATGCCGTCGTCCAGCGCTTCAAGGACGAGAAGTTCATCTGTGGGCCGTCGGGCGGCGAGATCGGGATCGTGCTGCTGGGCGGGCTGGCGCGCGGCTGCCGCCGATTGCGGCGCCAGCCGGACGTCGTGCGGGCCGCCACGCGTCGGCTGCTGGGGGAGCAGGAGCTGGCGGACGAGTGGCTGATTCACACTGACAGCGACGGCGTGTTGTGGGACCAGGATTTCGCGTACAACGCCGGCCCGTTTATCAGCCCGGCCATGTTTCGCGATTTCTTTCTGGCGGCCAACCGGCAGCGCGTCGCGCGGCTGCACGCGCAGTTTGGCAAACGGGTCCTCAAGCACTGCTGCGGCAACATCCGCGCGCTGCAGGGCGCCTTCCTGGAAATCGGGTACGACGCCTATCAATCCATACAGGCCAGCGCGGGGATGGACCTGGCGACGTTGAAGCGCGAATTGGGCAACCGAATGACGCTGTGGGGCGGAGTCGCCGTCGAGCATCTCATCGCCGGTAGCCCGGCGGATGTGCGCGCGGATGTGCGGCACGCCCTCGCGTGTGCCAAGCCCGGCGGGCGATTCATTCTAGGCGCAAGCCACTCGATTGCAGTCGGTACTCAGTACGACAACTACATGGCCATGCTGGACGAATACCACAAGTTATGCGCATACTGAGTGCAAACCTCGGACGAGACGACGACGCCCGCTGTAGCGTGGAGAATGGCAAATGCGGCGAAGGACTGTACATCTGCTGTGCAATTCGCATCTCGACCCGGCCTGGCTTTGGCAATGGCAGGAAGGTGCGGCCGAAGCGCTGGGACTCGCCCGCACCGTCGTTGATCTCTGCGAGCGAAACCGGGGCTTCGTCTTCAACCGCAATGAAGTGATGTTCCATCACTGGATTGCCGAGTACGACCCGGCGCTGTTCCGGCGGATTCGGCGGCTCGTGCGGGCCGGCGCGTGGCATATCATGGGCGGTTGGTACGTGCAGCCGGACTGCAACATGCCGTGCGGCGAGTCGTTTGTCCGCCAGATTCTGGTGGGCAAGCGGTACTTTCAACAGACTTTCGGGGTGAAGGTCACCACCGCGGTGAATCTGGATTCGTTCGGGCACAGCCGCGGGCTCGTGCAGATTCTGGCCAAGAGCGGCTATGACTCCTATCTGTTCTGCCGGCCGTCCCGCGCCACCGCGGGCCTGCCGGCGACGCAGTTCATTTGGCGCGGCTACGACGGCTCGGAGATTCTCGCGACCCTGGCGGATTCGCACTACAACTCGCCGCCCGGCGGCGCACGCCAGAAGCTGCTGGCGTGGATGAAAGCCCATCCGGCACAGACCTGCGACATCGTGCCGTGGGGCGTCGGCAACCACGGCGGCGGGCCGTCGCGGCGGGACCTCGCCGAGCTGAATGCGCTGATGCGCACCACGGGCGACATAGACATCCGGCACTCGACCCCCGAGCGCTACTTTGCCCAGCTCCGGCGTGACCGCAAACATCTGCCATGTCACGAAGGGGACCTGAACCCGTGGGGCGTAGGTTGTTACACGTCGATGGCGCGCGTCAAGCAGAAGCACCGCCGGCTGGAAAACGAGCTCTATGCCACGGAGAAGATGGCCGCGACCGCGGCGATGCAGGGCCTGCTGGCATATCCGCGCGCGGATTTCGATGAGGCCACGCGCGACCTGCTGAGCAGCGAGTTTCACGACGCCTTGCCGGGCAGCTCGGTCGCGCCGGTGGAGGATGCGGTCGTGCAGTGCCTGGACCACGGCCTGGAGATTGTCGCGCGTCTGAAGCAGCGTGCCTTTCTGGCTTTGGCCGGCGGGCAACGCAAGGCGCGCGACGGTGAGTTTCCCATTCTGGTGTACAATCCTCACCCCTACCCTGTCCGCACGCTCGTCGAATGCGAGCTTCAGCCGCTGTGGCCGCACAAGACGAGCGGCTATCTTCAGCCGCACGTGCGACAAGGTGCGCGTCCGTTGGCGGTACAGACGGAAAAGGAGCACGCCAACATCAATGAGGACCACCGCAAGCGGGTCGTCTTCCCGGCGGTGCTCGCCCCGAGCCGCATGAATCGCTTCGATTGCCGGCTGGTCATGCGGCCCCGGCGATCGGCCCTACGGCTGAAGGAGCGTCACGGCGCGTTTCGCTTGAAGACCGCGTTCATCGACGTCATCGTCAATGCGCGCACCGGATTGCTCGACCGGTACCGCGTGGGCGGCCGGGACTACCTGGGTCGTGGGGCGTGTCAGCCGCTGGTCATGGCGGACAATGCCGATCCGTGGGGCATGACCGTGCGGCGGTTTCGCACCGAGGTCGGTTCGTTCCACCGGATGTCGCGTGCCCGCGGCGCGTGTTTCAGCGGCACGCCGGGTGTGTTGCTGCCGTGCGTGCGCGTGATCGAGGACGGGCCGGTCCGCAGCGTCGTAGAGGCATTGTTGGAGTTTGGCGATTCCTGCATCTGCCAGCGCTACAAGCTGCCGAAGGTCGGGACGGAGATCGAAATCGAAACGCGCGTTCACTGGAACGAGAAGGACCGCATGCTGAAGCTGTCCGTGCCGACGCTGGTCCCGGATGCCGCATATCGCGCGCAAGTGGTGTACGGCATGGAGGAACTGCGCGGCGATGGCGATGAGCAGGTCATGCAGAAGTGGCTGGCCGTCGTGTCGCGGCGGGCGGACATGGCCCTGACGGTCGTCAACGATCGAATTCACGGCGTTGACGCGGCGGGGGGCGAAGTGCGGCTGTCGCTGCTGCGGGCAGCGGCCCACGCCGGGCATCCGACTGAGTCAGGGCTGCCAATCACGCAGCAAGACCGCTACACGCCGCGCATGGACCAGGGCGAGCACGTGTTCCGGTTCTGGATCAACGCCGGACGTGTGAAGGAGCGCCTGACGCACGTCGACCGCGAGGCGCTCGTTCACAACGAGGAGCCCTGTGCGTTGTGCGTTTCGCCGTCGGGGCAGGGACGCAAGCCGGCTCCAGGCGTCGTCGTGAGCGATGACGCGGTGCAGGTGACGGCGGTCAAGCAGGCTGAGAACGGCCGCGATTGGATCATTCGCCTCTTTCAGCCCACCGGGCGTGCGAGAACCGTGCGGGTACTTGTGCCGTCCGCCGGAGCGCGCGTGAAGCTGTCGCTGTCGGCCTTCGAGATCAAGACCTTGCGCCTTAACCGCAGAACCGCGGCGCTGGCTGAGGTCAATCTCCTCGAGGAGCCAGAGGTCACGCAACCCCATGCCTGAACCGATTTCGATTGTGCTGGCCGGCCTCGGCGGCTACGGACAAGTGTACCTGGCGGCGCTGCTGGACCAACGCGATGACGCGCGTTTTCGGCTGGTCGCCGGCGTGGACCCGGCGCCGCAGAACTGCGCGCGATTGGCCGAGCTACAGGCGCGCGGCGTGCCGATCTACAGGTCCTTGCAGCAGTTCTACCGGTCCAGGGCCGCCGAGCTGGCCGTCCTTTCGTCGCCGATACACCGCCATTGCTCGCAGACCTGCCTGGCGCTGTCGCATGGCAGTCACGTGTTGTGCGAAAAGCCGGTCGCGGCCACCGTGCAGGACGTGGACCGCATGATCCGCGCGCGTGACCGGGCCGGCAAGCAGGTGGCCGTCGGCTATCAGTGGTCGTTCTCGACGCCCATTCAGCGGCTCAAGCAGGACATTCTGGCCGGACACTTCGGCGCTCCCAGGCGGCTGAGAAGCCTGTGCCTGTGGCCGCGCGACGAAATCTACTACCAGCGCAACAACTGGGCGGGCCGGCAGCGCGACGCGCGTGGCACGTGGGTCCTGGACAGCCCGGCCAACAACGCCATGGCGCACGACCTGCACAACATGCTCTACTTGCTCGGCCCGCGGGTCGATGCCAGTGCCCAGCCAGTGGACGTCGTCGCGGAGCTTCACCGCGCGAACGACATTGAGAATTTCGATACCGCTGCGCTGCGTGTGCATACCGAGGGCGGCGCCGAAATTCTCTTCTACGGATCGCACGCCGTGGCCGAAGACAGCGGTCCGGAGTTCTGCTTTGAGTTCGAGCAGGCCACTGTGACGCACACGACCGGCCAAAGCCCGATCGTCGCGCGGCTGAGCGACGGGTCGCGTCGCAACTACGGTGGGCCGAACGATGAGCCGCAGGTCACCAAGCTGTGGACCTGCCTCGCCGCTTTGTCCGGGCACGGGACGATACCCTGCGGGCTGGAAGCAGCGCGGTCGCAAACCCTATGCGCCAATGGCGCACAGGACTCCGCCGGCGCCCCTGTCGATTTCCCCCGCGAGCTGGTCCACGTGCAAGGCGAGTCGCCGCGGCGCCTGACTTGGGTGGCGGGGCTGGGCGAGACGCTGCGGCAGTGTTACGCCGCGGGCCGGCTGCCCAGCGAGGCAGGCGTGGGCTGGGCCCGCGCAGGACGGCGTGTCGATCTGCGTGGCTACAAGTACTTTCCCAGCGGCGCTCAGGGCCAGCACGGCGCGGTTTCGAGCTGACGCAGGTCGAGCGTGTCCTCCCAGGAGCGCCACTTGAGCGGCGCACAGCGTGTGGACGGACCGTGCGCCTGCAGGGGGAACGTGGCCGGGCGCGCGGCGAACACGACCCGGCCATCGTAGACCACCTTCACCATGTTGGTGGCTGCGTAGGACAGCGTGTCGCCGGAGCGCCGCGCGTACAGGAAGCTCGCGTCCGTTTCCACTGGGCCATACTTGATGCGTCCCGCGTCGAACGTGTACCGTGGCCGGACGTCCTCCGGAACGACATCCATGTCCAGGTCGACCTTGACGCAGATGTACTGCACGTCGTTTCCCTGCTTCACCGCGACGCCGACGCCGTTGCGTGGCTTGTCCACGTCGAGCAGTTGAATCGAGTCGAGCAGGGGCTGCACGTCCGCGCCGCGCGGATGCGGCACGAGCGCGGTCACAAACGTCTCCGTGTGACCGGCCTGGTACTGGCTGGAAATCGCCTGGTAGACGGCAGTTTCGTCCTGCCAGTAGCGTTTGATGGGGAATGTCCCGGTGGGGCGTCCATCGGCCACCAGGAAGTCGATCAGCAGCGCCTGCGTTTGCGCCGGGCGGTAAGCCCCGATGGCGTCCACGGACGTCACGTAGTGCTGGGGGCTAAGCTCGCGCACCGTGGTTCCGTGCCACAGGGTCGCGAACGTGTAGAAGTCAGTACTCAGGATCTTCACGCAGTCAAACACCAGGAAGATGTCGTTCTGCTTCAGATACACGATCACGCGATCGGCGGTGTAGCCAGTGCGCGGATCGTTCAGCCGAGTGCGGCTCATCTCCACGGCCGGGAACACGAAGAAGTCCAGCTTCTCCGTTGTGGTTTGGTTGTAGGCCCCGGAGTTGCGCAGAAACTCATAGAGCGGCTGGTCGCGGTCGCGCGCGTTCTTGCGGGCGACCAGACGATTGTGGAAGTAGTCGGCGCGATAGGCGCCGTACGGCCCCGAGGGCATCTTGTCGCGATAACCGGCGTCATGGAGCAGCACCGCGCCCTTGTCCATGAGCAGGCAAATGCCGTTCTCGTCCGAGTGGGCATGGTGCATGCGCTCTTCCTCGGCGAGAATCGTCTGACGCAGAAAGTCGCGGGGCGTGCGCGCAAACAGGCCTTCGTCGCGGTAGTTGAGCAGCAGATACGTGGACTCGGGGTCCCAGCCGGTGCGAAAGACGATCTTCTTACCAATCAGCTCTTCGAGGACTTCCTCGCTGCGCGCCGTGGGTGCTTCGGGCGCCAGGTCGTCGTCGGCCCAGCGGTAGGCGTACATCAGCGTCAGGCCGGCCGGCAAACCAATCTGGGAACCGTACTCCTTGGTCATCGCCGTGAAGATGCGCGCCGCGCCCCACTTGAGTTGCGGATTGTGGTACTCCCGTGCGGCCCGCTCGAGGCAGGCGACGTAGAGGGACCAGTTCTCGTTCCAGCGTGCGTCGCCGAAATCCGGGACCATGCCCGCGGGCGACAGCAGATGCAGGAAGTAGTCGCTGTAGTAGCGTACCGTGTGCTGAGTGAAAAGACTGGAGTCGTCGACCGCATCGGCGTATTGGATCAGTGCCAGGAGCCAGACCGGGTGGTAGATCTCGGCATCCTCCTCCTCCCACTGGGCCCAACTGTCACGCGCGAGCACGGCCGCCAGCTTTCGCCAGGCCGCAGCGTGAGGATGATCCGGCACGGCCTTGGCCGCCAAGGCCAGCGCCTGGGCCCGCAGAATCGTACGGTTCATCGGCCCCCATTCGGGATCGTTGCGGATGAAGTCCGCACTTTCCGCGATACTCGCCTCGATCTGCGCGCGACGCTCGGCCGTGACCGCGGGGCTGTTTCTGATGTGCAGATACGCCTGCGCGAACACGGGCAAATGGAAGAAATTCGTCAGCGTCGGCAGGCCCTCGGCGTACTCGGCCCGTTCCTGGAGCATGGACGCGGGGTAGTTGCTCTTGAAGCGGTGATGCTCCGCCATCCAGGAGGCGGCCTCCTCGGCGTATTCCTCATTCTCCGTCAGGTCGTACAGCGCGCCGGCCAGACCGGACAGCCACACCGGGGCCGCCGGGGGTGCGTAGCCCGACTCCTTCTGGGGTTTCCATTCCTTGAGCCATTTTTCCACTTCTTCGCGACAGGTCTCTCGTCCCTCGCTGTAGACGGACTTGGCGAGATCAAGGTACGCCTGACGCGGCTCGGCGTGCGTCGTCAGGGCGACACCACACGCCACGAGTACGGCCCAATGGTTACGACGGCTCATGGATACACCTCGCTTGTTGCCAGAGGCCGACGGTCACGCGGCGGACATTTCGGATAAGGCGGCCACCAGCCGATCGATTTCCGCGCGCGTATTGCAGATATGCGTACATACGCGCAACGCCTTCAACCCGTGTTCACCCACGGGGCGCACGCGCACGTTGAAACGCTGTTGCAGCGGCTGAGCCCAAGTCCTGACGTCGACGGCCTCATCTTCCGCCGCAAACGTGACGATCGAGGCGGATGAGGCCTCGTCGCTCGGCGTCAACATCTGGAGTGCCGGCACGTCGTGCAGCCGCTGCCTGACATACAGCGCCAGCACGCGGCCCCGGCGGGCGACACGTTCCATGCCGAGCGTACTCAGGAAGTCGACGGCCGCGCCCAGTCCGGCAACCAACGCCGTGTTGCGCGTGCCGCACTCGACGACCTCGGCCGCGCGACGGAATTCGAGCACGCGCTCGTCGAGGTCGTACCGTTGATCGGACCAGGCCCCCACGTGTGTCGGGCGCCAAAGGTCGCGGGCCTCCGCGCGGATATACAGCAGTCCCGTGCCCTTGGGTCCGAGCAGCCACTTGTGCCCGGACGCCACGTAGAAATCGCAGCCAAGATCATGCAGGTTCACGGGAATCATGCCGACGGCCTGCGCGCCGTCCAGCACGGGAATGACCCCCCTATCCCGGCAGAGTCGCACGATCTCGCGCGCGGGCAGACGCAGGCCGGTCGTGCAGAGGATATGACTGACCGCCACCACGCGGGTGCGCGGCGTGATCGCCGCGGCGACGCGGTTCAGCGTGTCCTCGGCTCCGTCGCCCGGCTCGACGAGATTCACGCGAATGCCGCTGTCTTTCTCTAACGCCAACCACGGTATAGCGCCGCCCGGGTGCTCGTGGGTGGTGATCAGTACTTCGTCGCCGGCGTGGAGCGCCAGGCCCCGCGCGACGAGGTTCATGCCTTCCGTGGCGTTGCGTGTGATCGCCAGTTCGTCCTCGGCACAGCCCAGAAACTCGCTCAACTTGCGGCGGACCGCCTGGATGCGTTCGTGTCCGGTCTCGCAGAGGCGCTCCAGATCGGCGGATTCGCGCACCCACGCATCCGTGACCGGTCGTGGCGACGGCCCGAGGCCCCCGGCGTTGAAATAGGCATAGCCTGGCGTCAGAGCAAACTGCTGTCGGACGAGCCGCCAGAGTCTATCGTCGTCACGACCATCACGGGCCCGAGCGAGGTTGGTCCAGTCATTCGAGCCGGACGGCGACGCGCAGCCAGAGATGCCGGCGACTGCCGTCGCGGCGACCACGCCGGCGCATTCGTGTAGGAAGCGGCGCCGATCGCGCAGTTCTGTGTTCGACATGGCCTCGCTCCGTCCCCGCCGGTCATGTGCCAATGGTCACGAGCAGCCACAGCAGAAGCAGCACGCCGCCTACCAAGACCCAGCTTCCGCCGAAACCGGCCACATCCAGCCACGACGGTTTCAGGATTTCCCAACCCGATCGTGGCCACAACTTCTGGTGTTTATAGAGATCGGGCTGCGCGGCGGCTTGCGCCAGGGCCGCCTGTTCGGCCGCCGGCGTCGGCTGGACGGGCGTGTGCAGCTTGCCAAAGAAGCGGTCCAGGTCCGGCGTGCGGACCGGCTGCGTCAACGTGCTTAGGGCAAAGAGCAGCACAAATGGCAGCAGGGCGTCCACGAAAAAGCGGATCGCCACGAGCTGCGCCTTGCTGCACCCGCCGAAATCGAGCCCGAACCAGGACAAGAGCCAGATTTCCGCTTGGAAACGGCCGCGGCCGACCTTGGGCGACTGCGGGTCGGTTGGATCGGCCCGGACCACGTCCTCAAAGAAGATCCCGGCCGGCTCCAGCAAGTGCGGCTTGCGGATGGTCTGGCCCACGCGGTCGGCTCGTCCAGCGGCGACATCTTCGGTCAGCGCGGCCGTGGCGACCGTGATCGTCCGCGACTTGGTCTCGCGGAGGAACGCCGGGTTTCGCCGAATGCCGTCCACCGCGGGAAACAGGTTGGGAATGATCGCGTACAGCGTGAAGCAAACGAATACCTGAATGATGGCGGCCCACCTGGTCACGCGGCGCCAAGTGAAGCCAAGCCAAATCGCCGCGCCGAACACGGCCGGCACGGAGATGAAGTACTTGAACAGATTGAGCAGGTTGTCGGCGTATAGCGCGGTCACGATGCCGCCGAGCAGAATGGCCGCGATCACCGCGCGACTGACGGCGATGTAATGCCCTTCAGATCGGCCGGGCGCCAGCGGCTGATACAGGTTGCGCACGAACAAAGCGGAGTTGGTGACGGCCTGCGCGCCGAGCGCCGACATGCTCGCCGCCAGCACGCCGGTGAGCATGAGCCCGATCCCGCCCGGGAACAGCAGGTCGCGGGTCATGTAGCCCCAGACGAGGTCCGCGTCATGAATCTGACCCGCGTAAAGGCCGACCGCCAGCAGGCCCGCCAAAGCCCAGAACAACATGATGACGCGCTTGCAGAACATACCGCCCAGCATGCCCACGCGGGCCGTCATCTCGTCTTTCGCCGAGCCGGCCGTCGCCATCATCGGCGCGGCGGCAACGATCGAAACCAAGTTGGCGAGCGACATGCCAACGATGGTGTACCAGGCGTACTCGCTGGTGGCCGCCGATCCGAATACGCGGAACATGTAGTCCGGCACCGCGGCGTGCAGGCCCGCGAAACCGCCGATCCGGCTTAGCCCGAGCGGGATCAGCGCGATCGAGAAGATCAGGATCAGGAAGCCCTGCAGCGCATCGGCGATCGCCGCCGCCGAGAAACCACCGAGTCCGATGTAGGTGGCCACGACCAGGGCGTACGCGATGTAGATGATGCGCCGATCGATGTACGATGCGAACGACAACAGCTCGCCACGTTTGGCCCGATCGCTGAGCTCCTCGTAACGTGCCTGACGCTCCGGCGAGAGCCCCCGGGGCAGCTCCGCCTTGAGTTGCTGGTATTCGCGAAACCTGGCGACCGCCGTCCGCTCGGATTCCGTGTAGGCGCTCTCCGGCTTGGGCGTGAGCGCCAGCACCATCTTGCCGGCAATCATGTAGCTCACGCCGCTGCCGATGAAGGCCATGGTCAGCGTGAACACGGCAAAGGCGGCGGCGAGGAAGCGGCTGCCGAAACGCTCGGCAAAGAAGTCGCCGATGGTGATCAGCCGGCAGCGGCGGAACAGCAGCGTGGTGAACCAGTAGAAAGGCGTCAGAAACAAGACCAGGAACTGGATCCACATTCCGCCGATGCCCTGGCGGTAGGTCTCGCGCGCGACGGCGACGGCCTGGTCCGCGCTCGTCGATGTCCCGAAGTTGAGGAAGAACTGGTAGAAGCCGCCCAGCTTGCGGCCGGCAATGTAGAAATCCTCCGTGTTCTTAGTGCGCCGACTGACGCGCTTGCCGATCCAGATGATGGCCGCCACGTAGAGGATGACGATGCCCAGATCGAGCACGTGCAGGCCGCAGATATGCAACGCTGCCTCCTTTGCTATGCGCCCTGACCGCCCCAGTCGTCCATCGTCGTGAGCCCGTCCACGTCCGTGCCGGTCTCCTGCGTCAACGCTGAATCCGACCGGTGGCCGCTCCGGCCGCGAGGGCCTCGACCTCCGCTGCCGACACGAGGTTGAAATCTCCGGGAATCGTGTGCTTCAAGCAAGAGGCCGCGACGGCGAACTCGAGCGCGTCCCGGTGGCGGCGGCCGATGCGGAGCGCGTAGATGAGCCCCGCCGCAAATGCGTCGCCGCTGCCGACCCGGTCCACGACGTGGATCGGATACGACCGGCTGACATGGAACTCGTGCCCATCGTGCAGGCACGCTGACCAGCGATTGTCCGAGGCCGACAAGCTCTCCCGCAGCGAGATGGCCACCAGCTTCAGGCCGAAGCGCTTGAGCAGCTCCTCGCACACGCCACAGTAGGCCGCCGCGTCAAGCGATCCGGCCGCCACGTCCGTGCGCGCCGCCTTCAGGCCGAAGACCTGCGCGGCGTCGTCCTCATTCCCCAGGAGGATGTCGACGTACTGCATCAGGGGCGTCAAGACCTCCCGCGCGCGCTCCGGCGACCAGAGCTGCGCACGGTAGTTCAGGTCCAGGCTCACGGTCAGGCCCGCCTGCTTGGCGGCTTGGACAACCTCGCGCGTGGCGGCCGCGGCCGAAGCGCCGAGGGCAGGCGTGATGCCGGACCAGTGCAACCAGTCAGCCCCACTCAGAACGGCCGCGCAATCGATCTGGCCGGGCTCCAGCTCGGCGATGGCCGAATGCGCCCGGTCGTAGATCACCCGCGACGGCCGCTGCGCGGCACCGGCCTCGAGGTAATACAGCCCAAGGCGCGTACCCTGGCGCAACACATGCTGCGTGTTCACGCCGTGACTGCGCAAGGCGTTCAGAGCCGCTTGGCCGAGCGGCTGGTCGGGGACGGCGGTGACAAACCGCGCTGCGACACCCCACTGCGCGAGCGCGACCGCGACATTGGCCTCGGCCCCGCCGAACGACGCTTCAAAGCTGGTGGTCTGACCGAGACGCCGGCCGTGCGGGGGTGTCAGGCGCAGCATGATTTCGCCGAAGGTAACCACGGCTGTTCGGTCGCTGGCCGCCGGCGAAGCCGCCGTCGGGGCGGGCTCCGTCGCACCACCGTGGATGATCCGGAGCCAACGTTGCGTCTCTGCCTTCAGCGCCTCAACGTCGTCGATCCGGCGTGTGAGTGCGGAGCCGCAGATGATCGCGCGCGGGTCGCGCCGGACGATCTCCGCCAGATGATCTGCCCTCACGCCACCCGTGTAGACCACTGCCAGGTCGGGATAGACCGCCTGCCAGGCGGCGGCGACATCGATCAGCAGCGCGCCGCCCGCTGTCACGGGAAAGAGCTTGTGCACCCACTGGTAGGGGTGGCGTGTTCGCAGCTCCGGCAGCGTGCAACCGTAAAGGTCCGCCTTCTGCACGAGCTGCTTACCGACGTCGCCGAGGCCGCCGGGGATGCAGATGACGTCGTGCGCGACACAGGCTTGCACGACCGCGGGAAAATAGTCCGGCGAGACTACGCCGGCCGCCCCCGCCGCGATGGCCCGTTCCGCCTGCGCGGCGGTGAGGACCGTGCCGGCGAGCAGCAACGCGTCCGGATAGCGGCGACGAACGGCGGCGATACCGTCCAAAGCCGCATCCGTCCGCAACGCGATCTCCAGGACTACGCCGGTCGACTCGAACGACTCGTACGCTCGCACGCAAGCGTCCACACTGGCCGGCGTTAGCAGCGCTGTGAGCCGGCTTTGCTGCAGCCGCTCCCACAGTTGCCGAGATTCGTTCACCCCGTGCCTCCTTGTCCCGCCGGTCACAGATGTCGGATGTTCATGCCGCCACTCAGCTCGATCACCAGGCCGGTGGCATAGCCAAAGTCACCGCGCGCCAGTGCCGCGACCGCCCGACCCACGTCCTCGGGCTGTCCCCAGCGCTTCTGCGGCACCAGCCCGGCCGCGATGCGGGCATCATACTGCGTCTTCACCGCGGCCGTCATGTCGGTCGCGATGATGCCCGGCCGTACTTCGTAGACGTTGATTCCCGCCCCGGCGAGCCGGTCGGCAAACACCGCCGCCGCCTGGCTGAGCGCCGCCTTTGAGATGCAATACTCCGCACGCGTCGGCGACGACACCACGGCCGAAACCGAAGAGATGAAGACAATCGCCGGCGACACCGGCCCGTGCGGCTGGCGAAGCATCTGCCGAGCGAAGCACTGCGTCAGGAAGAACGTGCCACGCGTGTTCACGGCCAGGACGCGATCAAAGCTCTCGGGCGTGGTGTCGAGCACATCGCGCCGCGCCTCCGGCGCGATGCCCGCGTTGTTGACGAGCACGTCAACACGCGCGAAACGCTGGAGCGCCGTCTGGAGCAGACGGTCGTGAGCATCCAAGTTCGCGATGTCCCCCGGCGCAGGCTGGAAACCCATGCCCAGTTCGCGGATACGGTCCTCCACCTCGGCCAAGCCGGTGGCTCGCTCGCCGGGGTTGTACGCAATGTCGTTGCCGACGATATCGAACCCGTCGCGCGCCAGCGCGAGTGCGATGCCACGTCCGATCCCGCGGCCGGCGCCGGTCACGAAGGCCACCGCACGGCTATTCATCCTCTTGCTCCTAGCGCACAATCCGATCGTGCCGGTAGTCGTTCCACACGGTCTCGAACCAGCCATCCACGTCCGGGATCGGCCGGATGTCCACCCAGCGTTTCTGCACCTGCCGATCTGGGGTCACGTGGACCTCCAGGATCTTTTGGCTCACGAAGTCGGCAGGTTGCGCCAACCGGCAGCGCCATTCCTCGTCGAGCTTTGTGCCCAGAGGCTCGCCGCGCGGGTCCAGCACTAGGTACGAACCGCGCGACTGGCCGCCTTGCTCCAGGTACTCGCCGAGCGCCTCGAGGTACACCGCGTGGGTCAGACACATGTCTAGCGCACAGAAGGCGGCCGGCAACGCTTGCGGCGCTGCACAGGCCAGCTCGCGCCCCACACGGTCGTACAAGTGCCAAGCCGCCTCGGTGGCAGCCGTCACGGCGCTGGCCTCGCGCACGATGGCCGCACAGCTCGACATGCGCTGCTGAATTTCGTCGATCGCCTGCTCTGGTCGCAGCCCGCCCGCACTGGCCTGACCGGTTGCCTGCCCGGCGAATTCGATGCACGCAGCGATCTGCGGCGTCGCCAGCCGCGCATAATCATCTACGCTTGGCGGAGGCTCGGCGTAGCGCCGGGCAGTGAACAGCGCCGCGCGCAAGCCGCCGACTTGCCCCGCATTCAGGGCGGCCCCGCCCGGCCGGCGCACGCCGTGCGTGCCGTTCACCTCGCCGATCGGGAACAGGTGGCGGATGTTCGATTCCCACCATTCGTTGCCGACCAACCCGCCGTTGTTGTGCTGGGCACAGACCGCGATCTCCAGCAGGTCGCTCGCCAAGTCGATTCCATGCGCGCGGTACAGTTCGTAGGCCGGCTCGTTCATCTGCCGCAGACGCTCGATGGGGGTAGCCCCCAGCGCCCCTGACCGTTGGAGATAGACCCGGGCCTCGTCATCCAAGCGTTCCGGCGCAAACGGCTCGCGCCCGGCCGGATCGGTCGGGTTCCGCGTGAAGTCCAAGAAGGCCCGTCGGCCGCGGCGCACCGTTTCCTGATAGACGAGCACATCGATCAGCGACGAGCCGCGGTCCTGCACTTTCGCACTATCGAATGGCCATTCGTAGCCCTTGCGAAAGATAGCCCCCGCCAGCGTACGCAGGTCCGGGAAGGCGTCGTTGAGGAATTCCCGCACGTCGCCGCCGGCCGCATCGGTCGACAAGTATCGCGGAACCACTTGTTGATAGCTGCCCGACAGGTTCCAGCGGAACTTGATCGACGCCAAGCCGAACTGCGATTCCGTGAGATTGTGGGCCACGGCCCCAATCGCCAGCGCCAGGCCCGTCGAGCCGACTTGGCTCTCCGGGTACACCGATGCGCGATACATCCCGCCCGGGCCGCCCGTCGCGAGAATCACGTTAACGGCGTTGAAGGCCACGAAGCCACCTTGCCCGCTGTCGAGCCGCCGCTGGTCGAGCGCAACGGCCCCGCACACGTGCTTCTCGCCGCCGGCTTCGCGCGTGAGTAATGCGACAACCTGGTGCAGGTCGAAGATGGCGACGCCCGCGTCGCGCACCGCTTGGCCGAGACACTCGCACATCAGGTGCGACGTCAACGGTCCGGCCGAGGTCGCCCGGCCGCGCGGGTCATGGTCGGTTCGATAGCCCACGTATGCCCCGTAGCGATCGTGCGGGAAGGGTACGCCGCGGCCGACGAGGTGATAGAAAGCCTGGGCCGAATGCTGGGCTTCGCACAGCGCGATGTCGCCGTGCATGCTGCCGCCCTGGAACAGGTCCTCCGCCATCAGCCGCGGCGAGTCCAGCGTTCCATGGGCCAGCGCGAGCTTGTAGTAGGTCTGCTTGTCCGAACCGGCCTCGTTCGATGCCCCGGCGCCCCAGCGCTGCGTGACCAGCATGATGTCACGTTGCCCATGCGCCAGGAGTTGCAGAGCCGCATTCAGCGCGGCGGCCCCGCTGCCGATGATCAGCGTGTTCGTGGTATGCGCGGGTAGCGTCGCGCCGGCGATCTGGATGTCTACAGGCGGACGGATCATCGCCGCTTATCCTGTTCGTTCCGGCCCGCCGCCCACGCGCGGCCTTGCCGGTATTCCTGCGCATAAATGTCGCTATCTCTCACGCGGCAACCGACGTGCCCCCCGTCCCGCATGATCTGGCTACAGCCCGAACAAGTGGCACACATCATCTCCGGATCGAGGGCGCCGTTGGCCTCCAGATCCCGCACGCAGTCGGGATACGCCAGCGCCAGGCGTCCCAGCCCGACCAGCGCCACATCGCCCCGCGCGATCGCGCCCGCCGCCACGTTCGGAAACAGGTGTCGCAGCCAACTATACCCGGTACCGACTACCGCTACTGCCGGGATTGCCCGCTGGATCGCGGCGGCCGCGCGCAGCAGGCGCGCCACCCCGACCAGCGGAAGCTCGTCCGGAGTCGCACCACCGGCAACGGGCATGTCGTGCGGCCGACCGATGTGCGGGTTGTGGTACGGGTTGCCGAGCGACACGTTGAGCAGGGGGGAGCCCAGGGCGTGCAGCCGCCGAGCCAACTCCACGGGCTCCGCGAACTCCTCCGTATCGGCGCCGAACCCGTATGGATGCGGCAGACCGTCGTGGACGCTGAAGCGACTGGTAATGAGCAAGCTCGGAACGCGCGCCCGGATTCGCCCAGCGACCTCCAGCAGGAAGCGTGTCCGGTTTTCCAGTGAGCCGCCATAGCGGCTGTCGGCTCGGGCAAATGCTGCCAGTAGCTCGGACACGAGATAGCCGTGACAGGCCTTGATATCGACGCCGTCAAAACCGGCCGCGGCGGCGAGCTCGGCGGCGTGCAGAAACGCCTCCTGCAACTGGTCCAGCTCGCCGTCGCTGACCAGCGGATGATCCGGGCTCAGACCCAGCCGCGAATCGAGCACCGGATTGTGTTGCGCGACGATCGGCCGCGGCGTCCCATCGGGCCGCGCATAGCGTCCGGAGTGCGTCAGTTGCAGAACCAGCAGCACATTGTGTTTCTCACTGGAACAGGCCCGCGTCCCATCCACCAACCGGCGAAAGCCATCGACGTTGGCCGGCGTGATCCAGAGCTGGCGCGGGTTGGCCCGCCCCTCCGGCGTAACCGCGGTCGCTTCAAACCAGATCAGCCCGCTGCCACCCGCGGCGAAGCGCTGGTAGCGCCGGAAGGTGAGCGGCCCCGGCGCCCCGTCCGGCTCGGCGTCGCAGCCTTCCATCGGGTGAATGGCGAAACGGTTGGGCAACCGGCGGCCGGCAACGTCGAGTGGCGAGAAGAGCGTGCGGATGTCGTCAGAGAAAGGGATCGTGACGCCGAGCTGGCGCGCGCAGCGTGCGAGGTCCGCACCGTCGCTGAGCTGGAACCGTTCATGTCGCGCCTGCGCCGCCAATTTCCTGCCACCTTCTACGTCGCGCGCCCCTCCGCCATGGCCGGCGGCCTGACGATTTGCTGCAAGCGAATGATGTCCCGCTGTATACGCGCTGCGCAGTGCTTCGGCCACTCTGCGCGATCCAGAGGCACCAGCGTGTCGGGGCAGGCGTGGGCCAGGCGCACCAGTTGCGCCAGCTCGGCGGCGGTCAGGTCTGGGAAACGCGATAGAAACGTCGGGTCATAGATGGGTAGCGCGAAGCTGCCGCCGTGATCCTCGACCGAGAAGTGAATCGTCCGGTCGAGCGTCGCGATTCGAGCCGCAATCCGTCCGAAGTCCACCACGCCGCCGCCAATCTCGGTGGTGAATGACTCCAGCCCGGTATCGGTCATGCGGAGCGCGCCGTCCTTGGCGTGCACGGCGACGACCCAGGGCAGAATACGCTCGGTCGCCGCCACGGGGTCTTCGAGCATCGTCAGCACGTTCATCGTGTCCAGGCAGATGCCAAGATAGCCGCCGGGCTCCGCCGCACATAGGTCGAACAGCCGCAGTAACTCGAAGGTCGTGAACTCGAAGTGCAACTCGATCGCAAGGACGATGTCGAGCTCGGTCAGCAGCGACTTCTGGGCCTGCAGCGCCCGCGCCGTCTCCCGCAAGAGCGCTTCCGTCGGCGGCGCCCGGTCGGACCACCGCAGCAGGCCGCCCGAGCAGGAGCGCACCACGTGGGCGCCGACTGCATGAGCCTGTCGCGCCGCGGCGGCATTGATCGGCGTCAGTTCCCGGGGCTGCCACGTCGTAGTGTCATACGGAATGTGCTGGCCGCCGCCCCATTCGATGTACAGCCCGCGCTGGGCCGCATGTTGGCCCACCTCGGCCAGCAACCCTGCGTCAAGCGTCTGCCCGGGCTCGAGGTAGAGGTCGCTGAATTGTACGCCGTCCGCCCCGTGCGCCTTCGCCCAGTCCAGCAGCGCCAGCGGTCCGAGCCGCAGCGGCCCCACACTGTAGCTGTCCAGGCCAACGCGTAACGATTTCATAGGTACGGTTGCATCGCCAAGGGCTCCGGCTTTCGGAGCACCGTCGCTGCCGTAGAACTCACCGGCCATGCTACCACACTCGCGCACGGCAGAGTAGCCGCCGGCGCTACCCAAGAGCGCACGAGATGCAGACGAGAACCTGCAATCGCGGTCGCGGATGGCCTGCGAATCCTGAATGAAGAGCATCGCAAGTACAGCGATGAGCAGCCTCCGACATTCTGAACACCTTGTCCATACCGAATGCTCCATCCGTCGTGGTTGGGGTCGCGGCCGAGAGCCTAAACCGCCTGGGTGGGCCAAACGGAACGGGGGCGTCGGAATGAAGGGCTCCAGCGCGGGGTTTGTTCCGCGTGGGCGCGTGGCCAGCCCGTGAAATGGGCTTTTCGCGCAGGCAAGGCAGGTCGGAAGACCTGGTCGCGTCATGCCGTCCGCATGTATCGGGGGTGCAGCCGGCCGACCTGCGGGATCGCGGTCACCCGGCCGCGGCCCGGCGGCTCGACCTGCCGTGGTACTGGCGCATCGCGATCCAGCGAGAGATGCGTTCGCGATTCATGGTAGTACGCGAGGTAGGAGGCCAGGATTCGTAGCCGGCGGGCTTTGTTGAACACGATCACGTGCTTCAGACATTCGCGCCGAATCGAGCCGACGGGTCGCTCCACGAACGGATTCTACTAGAGCGACCGGAACGCGATGACAACTTCTTCGATGCTCAGGTGAGGGGCCCCGATATCCACTTCAACGGGCACGGCACGTGAGCGGGTCAGCGCGCCCTCCCGTTCGCCGAGCGGCTGTCGGTCTGTTCCTCGCTGCGGGGCCGAGCACACGCAGGAACAGGGGCTCAGTACTGTCCGGCGGAATGCACGACGTTGCTGACGTCCTGTTTCCGGTAGCGCTTCGTGCCGTTGCGACCCTGGCCGAGGAGCAAGGCTGGCACCCAGACCTCAGACACGCCCGGTGCAGTACGCCGAATCTGAACACGGGGCGAATAGGGCACCGGACGCTACAACGTCGCATGGCGGGGCCGGCGCAAGTGCCCTACCGTGAGACGTTTGCGCGGGCGCTGGTACTTGGGCACAACGTCAGCACACTGTGCCGCCCCGCCGCCCCGAACAGCTTTTCCAGGTCCACCACCATCGGCTCCAGCGGAAGCTGCCCGGCCAGGAACCCGACGGCTTCCGTCAACGAGCTGACGGCGTATACCTCGACATCCTGCACGATCGCGGCCTCTTCGGCGTTCTCGCGCGGGACGATCAGGCCGCGGAAGCCGTTATCGCGCGCCAGGATCGACATCGACAGCGCCCCCTTGATCGCGCGCACGCGGCCGTCGAGCGCCAGTTCGCCGGCGATCAAGTATTGGTCGGCGATGTCGCTGCGGAGTTGGTCGTCCGCCAGCAACATGCACAGCGCAATCGGCAGGTCGAACGCCGGCCCTCCTTCTTTACATCGGCTGGCGCAAGATTGATCGTGCTCCGCGTCCGCGGCGACGCGAAGCCGGAGTTGCTGAGCGCGCTGCGGATGCGGTCGACGCTTTCTTTGACCGCCGAGTCGGGCAGCCCCACGATCGTCGTCACGCCGAACCCGCGCCCCGTGACATCCACCCCGATCTCGCAAGCGCGGGCCTCGATTCCCACCAGGGCGATACTGTGCAGTCGGACGAGCGTGGGCGAGATTCTAGTGCGCGGGTTGCACAGGTGCTACGGGTACGTGCCCATAGTCCGCACGACGTTCTCCGACTCGACGACGCGTCTGCGACCGTACCCCGTCCGTCCGGGCTGCAATCACCTGTCTCTGCTACTCCTGACAGCCCCCTCCCGTGCTCATGGAGGCCGTCTCCCCGGTCGCAGGATTGATGATCGTCGCCTGGTACACGGCGTCTCCCCGACCCGTGCCGCAGGTATTGTAGTCGAAGTTGATCGAATGGTTGAAGTCGCCGGGGCTGATGCTCATGGCGAAACGGTACGTCTCCGGGCAGCTCGGCGAGCAATTCACGCCCGGCAGGCTGCACGGCTCGAAGATCACATCCAGCCGCGATACGGGGCCCGAGTTGTAGGTGATCTCAACCGCGTCGCCATACGGCGGGTCCACGTACTGCGAGATCGACACATCCAGGATGCGCAGCGTGTCGCTTCCGTGGTCCGGCTTGCAGCCGGTGCTGGTGGTCAGCAGGCACGGGGCCGGCATGTCGTGGCACAACCCGTCCTGGCCAAGATACTGGTTGGCCGGGCAGCCGCCGGAGTCCTCCGGACACCCGACGCACTGTCCGTTCGAGGCGCGGAACTGGCCAACCGGACAATCCTCCTCACCTTGATCGCCCTGATCGCTCGTCCCACCCAGCAGCGCGCAGAGCTTGTCCGCCAGCTTCTCGCCGGTCTGTACCTGCACCGTCTCGTCCACGTAGCTCAAGACGAAACAGGCCAGGTCGATCGGGTTGAACTTGGTGAAGACGCTGGCCACGCCGGCGCCGGCCTTGAGACCCTCGCACAGCACGGAGACGCTCCACTTGACGAAAGCGGTGACCCGGACGGTTTGCGGCGCCTCAGGGTCCTTGAGGTGCTCGAAGGTCCGCAGGGCCCCGATGCAGATCGCGTTCACGATGACCGTTGGCAGGTGGCTCGTGACCATTGATTTGACGTCACAGGCTATATTCGCGGCGCTGACCAGCGAGTTTCCCAGCGACGCGCACGTCGGCTTCGCGGCCTGCCTCCGTGTCTTCTGCGTAGAGATGTCGTAGCAGACCGGCCACGGCAGCGTGGCTCCCGGCGGTGTGTCCCAGATCGAGGTGTCCGGCGAAGGCAGCATCAGCCGCGCCGTCGTCGATTGATTCTCATAAGCCGCGTTCGGCGTGTTGTAGACCTTCGCCCACGCTTCGTTGAAGGTGACCTCGCTGCTCTGCGGATCAAGGGCGGCGTACAGAACTGTGGCCGGCGTGGTGGCGTTGAGGGTCAGCTTGAGCTGCGCGGTCCCGTCGCCGTTGTCGAGCACCTCAGCCTGGTCGCCCGTCGCGAAGATCATCGCCGTGCCGTTGCCGTACAGGTTCTGCTGCATGATGAAGCCGCCGTTCTGGTCTTGCAGCACGACGCCCGTGACCGCGAGCACGTCATTCGTGATGCTGCCCAGTATGAAGGCTCGGTTGCCATCGTCGAGCGTGATGCCCGCCACGCTGCCCGGCGGACCCGCGCTCCCGGGCAAGGCGTCGACCGGTTTGGCCGTAAACGCCGAGAGACGGGCTTGGTTGGCCTCGGCCATGGCCATGCCCCGGTCGTCGTCCCCCGACCCGGCGGCGGGAGTGGTTGGCGTGCAGCTCATGCCGCCGATGGCCATCAGGCCGGTGGCAGACGCAGCCAGGAAGCAGAGGTAACAAGTGTGCCGGAATCGCGGCGGCAGAGATACGCTGAGGGCGTGTGCGCCGAGCATTGCTACCTCCTACGTTCGTCGAAGACGTGAATTTGACCTTGACTCGAAACCGCTCCCGCCATTATACAGCGTGGACCACCGCGTCCCAAGTCAATCCGTGCCCGCAGCGTCCCGGTCCCGGGCCGGCTCGTGTTGAGTGCTCCACCCGCCATGACGTGGGGGGCGGGCGGGGCGGACGTTCAGCGGGTCGATGGCGGGCACCGGAACCAGAAGATACGATGCGGCGCGACCGCTCGCAGCCGCAGGACGCCGAGTGCTATAGGACACGCGGGTGTACGGCTCGCCAAGCGTTCTGACCACCCTACCGTGGCCTGCGCCTGGCGGACATCCGCGTTTCGGTGACCGCTATGCTGGATCTCGTGTGGTTCTTACTGATCGGGGCCATCGCCGGGTGGCTCGCCGGGAAACTCACCAAAGGCAGAGGTTTCGGCTTGGCCGGCAACCTGGGCATCGGCGTGATCGGCGCGGTGATCGGCGGCTTCATCTTTCGCCTCATCGGGCTCAGCGCGTACGGCACGTGCGGCTCACTCATCATGGCGACGATCGGCGCCCTGGTGCTGCTGTTCGCCGTGCAGGTCATTCAGGGCAAGCGCTAGGCGTGGCCGCGAGCCGCGGCGGGAACGCTACCGGGCCGCTTGACAACATCCGGAAATCGGAGGAGCAAATGGACCGCAGGACATTCTTGAAGACCGTGCCGGCCGTCACGGTGCTGGCTGCCACCGGCCGCGCCTTTGCTCAAGAGACCGCGCCGACATCAAGCCGGAGCGAGACGCCAGGTACGGCGCCCAGCTCGGCGCCGGCGCCCGAAGCCATCACGCTGCTGAAGCCCCAGGCGGACGGCGGCAAGTCTGTGCTGGCCGCGTTGTGGGAAAGAAGGACAATCCGCAACATCAGCCCGGAGAAGCTGCCGGCGCAGATGCTGTCAAACCTGCTCTGGGCGGCCTGGGGCGTGAACCGGGAGGGCGGGCCATCCGGCCGGCCGGGCAGAACGGCCGCATCGGCCAGCAACTCGCAGGAGATCGACCTGTACGTCGTCCTGCCGGAAGGAGTCTACCTCTACGAGGCGGTGCCGCACCGGCTCAGTCTGGTGGTCGCGGGAGACCTGCGCGCGAAGGTTGGTCGCGGTCGGCGGGGTTCGGCGGCCCAGGCGCCGGTGAACCTCATCTTCGTTGCCGACGTCGCCAAGTTCGCCCAGGCGCCGTTTCAGGAGCCGGGGTTGAAAGACCCGGAGGTGCAGAAGTCGTACTACAACGTCGCTACCGGCCTGATTGCCGGGAACGTCTTTCTGTTCGCCGCGTCGCAGGGTCTGGCGGCCTGGTTTCACAACTGCGACAAGGCGGGTCTGGCGACGGAGCTGAAACTGCGACCGGACCAGCGCGTGCTGTACGCGCAGACCGTGGGGTATCCGGCGTAGAGCGGCGGGTTCCGATTGCGCGCGCGGGGAAGCGCGGCAGCATAGCTTATACGCATTCCGCTTAGTTT
>PMMM01000057.1 GCA_003162245.1 Phycisphaerales bacterium | reverse complement strand
CGGCGGTGGCGGCGGCGGCAACGTCGGCTATGGGGGCAGCAGCGCGTTCGGCGGCGGCGCGGGCCTTTACTACGGCGGCGGTGGCGCCGGCATGGGTGGCGCCATCTTCAACGAGAACGGCACGGTGAATGTCACGAACTCTACATTTACCGCCAACGGCGCAGCCGGAGGAAGCGGCAACGAGTCGGGGCAGGGGCTGGGCGGAGCCATTTTCAGCTACTATGGCACCGTCACTCTGCTGAATACCACGCTTTCCGCAAACACGGCCGCCATTGCGGGTCGCGACTTCTATGCCTACTACGGCACGACTCACACAATCAACAACAGCATTCTCGGGCAGGCCGACACGGGAATCCCTGATCTTAGCGGCTACGCCGCCACGTTTACCGGAGTCAACAACATCGTCTGCCCGTACACCGGCGCCGTCAGCACGTTCAATACTGCGGCGCCTGATCTTGGCGGCCACGCCGCCACGTTGACCGGAGTCAACAACATTGTGCGCACGTACAACGGCAGTGGCTGCACCTTCAATCTCACAGGAACGCTTACGGGCGACCCGCTGCTGGGCTCGCTGGCCAGCAACGGCGGACCGACCCAGAGCCTGCTTCCGCAGACCGCAAGTCCGGCGGTGAATGCCGGCGACGATTCCGCCGCCAGCGGCCTGAGCTACGATCAACGCGGCTCGCCGTACGTCCGGCTCCTACCGCCGCATGTTGATATCGGTGCCCTGGAACGTGTCGACGCTCCCGTCGTGACGACGACCTCCGCCACGCTAAGCGGCACGACTGGCTTCGACGCCGGAGGAAACGTGACCAGCGACGGCGGCAGCGCCGTCATCGGCCGAGGCATTTGCTGGAACACCGCCGGTTCGCCGGTTGCGACCGACAGCCATACCACGGACGGTTCCGGGACCGGCACGTTCACCAGCAACGCCACGTTGCTCGCCGAGAACACGCACTACTACTTCCGCGCCTACGCCACGAACGGCATAGGCACGTCCTATGGCGAACAGAAGACGATCATCACCGGCAGCTCGATGGCGGTCACAGGGTACTCGTGGACCGCCCGGACGACCGCCGGGTCTCGAAGCTGGTTCGGCATCGCGTCGTCCAGCAGCGGCGCGGAGCTGGCAGCCGTGGCCTCTGGCGGGTACATCTACACGTCCACAGACTACGGGGCGACGTGGACGGAACGAACCGGGCCCGGGCCGCGGAGTTGGCAAGGCATCGCCTGTTCCAGCGACGGCACGAAACTGGCCGCAGTAGTGTGGGGCGGCTACATCTACACCTCCGCCGATTCCGGGGTCAACTGGGCGGCGCAGACGTCCGCCGGGTCGCGAAACTGGTACAGCATCGCCTCCTCCAGCGATGGAACCAAGCTCGCGGCCGGGGTTTGCAGCGGATACATCTACACGTCGGCGGATTCGGGCGCGAATTGGACTGAACAAACGGCCTCCGGCTCGCACTGCTGGTCCAGCATCGCCATGTCCAGCGACGGTACGAAGGTGGCCGCCTGTACCGACGGCGGCGGGTACATCTACACGTCCACAGACTCCGGAGCTACCTGGGCCACCCACACGGCCGCCGGGGCAGGGAACTGGTACGGCATCGCCGCTTCCAGCGATGGTATCGAGCTGGCTGCCTGTGGCGCCAGCATGCACATCTTCACGTCGATCGACGCCGGAACCAACTGGACCGAACAGACCGGCTCCGCATTGCATGACTGGTACAACGTTGCCTCATCCGCCGACGGCAGCAAGCTGGCGGCTGGAGTTTGCAGCGGCTACGCCTACAACTCGACGGACTCCGGGACTGCGTGGACGGAACAGACGGCTGCCGGCTCGCGGTGCTGGTATCGCATGGCGGCATCCAGCAACGGTACGAGGCTGGCAGCCGCGATCAGCGGCAACTATATCTACACGGCGGCACCGCCCGTCGCGCCCACCGTCACCACGACGGCCGTGTCGGGGATCACGACCATAACGGCGACCTGCGGCGGAAACGTGACCGATGACGGCGGGGCAACAGTCAGTGCGCGCGGCGTGTGCTGGAGCACGTCGGTCCATCCAACGATCGCCGATCCCAACACCGTCGACGGCACGGGCATCGGGGGATTCACGAGCGGTCTGACCGGCCTCACGCCGGGCACGCGGTATTACGTCCGAGCGTACGCCACCAACGCCGCCGACACGGCCTACGGCAATGAAGTCTACTTCACCACGGCGTCAAGCGAGAGCATCACGACCTCGGACGGGAGCGCCGCGTTCGTCACCAGCGGCCCGGCCACCGTCATTGACCCCAATCTGACGGTCGCCGGCGGTAGTATCGCAGGGTTCAAGGTCACCGTAGATTCGAACTTCGCATCCGGGGATGTGCTGGCGTATACGGGCACGCTGCCGGGCGGTGTGTCCGCGGCTTACAGCGCCACGAGCGGCGTGCTCACGTTCTCCGGGGCGGCCAGCGCGGCCAATTGGCAGACGCTGCTACGGACCGTCACGTTCCGCACGACCTCCGGCAGTCTCGCGACCCGGACGATTACGTTCACGTTGGGCACCGCCATCCCTTGCGAGGAGACCGGCCACTTCTATGAGTTCGTACCTGTGAGCTGCACGTGGTCCGCTGCGAAGACCGCCGCAGAAGGCCGCACCCTATATGGGCTGGAGGGCTACCTCGCGACCGTCACGTCGCAGGCAGAGAACGATTTCATTCGACAGAAACTGGCTGCGGACGCGTGGATCGGCGGCAGCGATGAAGCCGTAGAGGGAATCTGGAGGTGGGTGACCGGCCCGGAGTCCGGGACCCAGTTCTCCAGCGGAAGCACGCCGGTCGGCGGCCAGTTCGCGAACTGGAACGTGGGAGAACCCAACAACCTCGGCAATGAGGACTACACGGAAATCTACTCGACCGACGGCGTCGGCAAGTGGAACGATCTGGGCGCAAGTCGCGCCCTGGCTGGATACGTCGCGGAATATGGCGGCATGCCGGGCGATCCGCCGACGCTGATCACGGCGAGTCGGGATGTCACGATCACGACGGGCGTAGCGCCGACGGTGACCACCGCAGTCGTGGCGGACATCACGGCCGTGTCGGCTTCGTCGGGTGGCAACATTACTTCCGACGGCGGCGTGTCGGTCACGGCGCGCGGCGTGTGCTGGAGGACGTCGGCCAATCCGACGATCGCCGACCCCAATACCTCCAACGGCACGGGAGCCGGCGAATTCGCCAGCAGCATCAGCGGGTTGAGCGCCGGCACGACCTACCACGTTCGCGCCTACGCGACCAACAACATCGGTACCGCATACGGAAACGATGTCAGCTTCGTTACGCTGCCAGCGGCACCGGTGGTGACCGCGGCCACCGGCCTGACGCCGACGAGCTTCACCGCCCATTGGAACGCGGCGGCCAGCGCGACGGGGTACCGGCTGGACGTGTCGGCCAACAACGGGTTCACCGGTTTTGTGACGGGCTACCAGAATCTCGACGTCGGCGCGGCGACCAGCTATGTCGTCAACAGCAATCTGGCCGCGGGCACCACGTACTACTACCGTGTGCGGGCCTACAACGGCAGTGGTTCGGGCGCCAACTCGAATACGGCCAGCCTGACCACTATGACCATTCCGACGGTGACGACGACGCCGGTCGCAATTGTCGCCACCACGACGGCCGCCGGCGGCGGGAACGTCACGGCTGACGGCGGTGCAACGGTTACCACGCGCGGCGTGTGTTGGAACACGGGCGGGTCGCCGACCACCGGTGACAGCAAGACGGCCGACGGCGCCGGCACCGGCGTCTTCACCAGCACGATCACCAGCCTCGTGCCGGGAACGGCCTACTACGTCCGCGCCTATGCAATCAGCAGCGTCGGCACAGCCTATGGCAGTGAGATCACTTTCGCCGCTCTGCCCACCCTGCCCACGGTTACCACCGTCACTCCGTCGGCAGTGGGGACTGATGCGGCCGTGTCCGGGGGCAACGTCATTGCCGATGGTGGGGCGGCGGTTACAGCCCGTGGGGTGTGTTGGAATACCGCCGGATCGCCAACGCTTGGCGGCAGCAAGACGATCGACGGTGCGGGCACCGGCCGCTTTGTGAGTGGCCTGACCGGGCTGCTGCCGGGTACGACTTACTACGTCCGGGCTTACGCGATCAACCGCGCCGGCACGGGCTACAGCAGCGAGGTCGACTTCACTGCCGCCGATGTCCCGCAGGATGCCAGCGTGCCTTCGGACGAAGGCGGTACGCCGCCGCCACCGTCGGCCCCGCAGCTCCAGGTATTCATCGAAGCCGATGTGCAGCAGGTGCACGTCGGCGAGACAATCGACTGTGGCGTGCAGGTGCGCAACGTCGGCAACGGCGGCGCGACGAACGTCGAAGTAACCGTCCCGCTGCCGCCGGGCGCCGAATTCGTAGGCGCGCGGTGGCTCTCCCCGGGGGCCGAGCAGGCGGCGCCGCTGGCTGCGAGCGTCGAGAACGGAGTGATTCACCTCCACGTCGGCGACGTCGACGCCGGTGATGACCTCCACATCGAGCTGGAGCTACAGGCGCTGAAGAGTGGAACGTTGGACATCACCGCGGCGGTTGGGAGCCCGGAACTGGCTGCACCGGTCGCCGCACCCGCCGCCGCGAGTGCCGACGTGGCCGACGAGTACGTCCAAGTCGTGCGGATGTTTGTTCCATGGTGCGGACCGCTTGGGCTGACGCCCCTGCTCACCCTGTTTGGCCTGGTTGGGCTGAAGCTACAGGGGCGACGTGTATGACGCCACCGGCGCCGGCAGCACCCAGCCCCCTGCCACGCGACATAGTGGCTCGCGCCCGCCCGGCGCGAACTGCACGAGGAGACTGACCGTGAAGCCTGCCGCCGTCATGCGCGTTGTCATTGTGCTGCTCTTGCTGGCCTCGCTGGGGCTCAGCACCGGGTGTCTGGCGTTTCTGGATCCCGCGGTTTCGTTCACGGCCGGTTGGGTCCTGGGGGCGCTGAGCTTCTCGGGGCACGCCCAGACGGCGTGCTACCAGAACGGCGTGCAGGTCGATTGTGCCACGCTGCCCACCAGTCTGACGGGGTCGTAGCATGCTCGCCTGAGCGCCGCCAGTGGTTCGCGGGGCCGTGCCGCGGTGGGTTCTGGCGATCCCGGCGGATTCCGGCTGGTTTGACCACGACCGGAGGGGCGCTGGGGGCCGCATTCACACGCCGTGTGACTCGTCTGCTTCGCAGCGGCGCGCACGTCGACGGGGGACCATACCTCCTGTGGGCGCGGAAGCCCCCCGGGAATCCGCGAGATAATCACCGCCCGCCCAGCCTCACGAGTGAATCCTGACGTGCGGAGCGGTACACTCCTCACCCGCCTTCCTTGCCGTGCCGCAGGGCCCACGGCCTGCTGTGGGTTCCCCGCGCCGCAAGGGAGATACGCCGTTGTCTTCGCCCTGAAGCGAGCACGCCGTCGCAGGCGGTACTCGCGCACAGGAGTCCGAAATGAACATCGAACGACGGAGCCGCCTCTTGGGCGTCTCCCGGCGAGTGCGGCTCGGAATGGGCGTGCTCATCGCGTTGTGGGCCGCCGTCGGGCCGCGGGTGGGCGGCGCCCAGACGGACACCGCTCCGGCACCGCCGGAAACGACCGCTGAGCCGATCAAGCCCCCGGACACGTTGGAAGGGCTGAAGACGTTGCGGGACGAGTCGGCCGCGGAGTTGGCCCGGCTCCAGCCGGCGACGCAGCCGGCCGGCTCACAACCGGCCAGTCAACCGGCCGAGCCAGAGCCTGCGTGGAAGACGGCGTCCGACCTGTATTCCGCGCTCCAGGCGCTCATCCTGCAAGTCGACCAGCAGATCTCGGCCCGCAACCAGATCAGCGACCTCAAGAGCCCGGCGCGAATCGAATCCTTCGCCAAAGACCTCGCCGCGATGCAGCAGGAGACGAAAGAGCTGGAGGCGGAGCTGGCGGATCCGCCGCCGTACGCGTCGGACGATGACCTGCAGAAAGCCGCGGACCGGTATGAGGAGCAAAACCAGGAGCTCAACCGCCGCACGGCGCTCCAGACGGAGCGGACCAAGGCTCTGGCGGATGCGCCGCAGCGGCGGCAGCAGGCGGCGGCCGCGGTCCAGAAAGCGTACACGGCCTTCGAGGAGCAACGCGGTTCCCTGCGGGGCCAGCTTGAGGCCGCGAAGACGGCGGAGGAGCGCAGCCGCGCGGCCCAACAGGCTCGCCGGGCGCAGCTCGATGCGAGCCTGCCGGTGTTCCAGGAAGCGTGCGGAAAACTCCTGGACGAGCGCGACACCATCATTCAGAACCGGGAGGAACGCCGCATCCCCATCCTGCAGGCGTTGGTGGCTGCGCTCGCGGACTGGAAGGCCCTGCTGCAACAGCTTCACGCCCGGAGCGAACGCGAGCGCATCGAAGCGCAGCTCCAGTTCGCCGAGGGACACCCGCAAACCACGGCACCGCACTCCATCACTTATTGGAAGCTCTCCGAGATCGAACTGGCGGCGCGCGAGGACTTGGAGAAACGTGAGCAGGGCATCCGCACACACTTTACGCAGGCCGCCGCGGCCGCGCTGCAACAGACGCTGACGAACGAGCGCGCCGGGTGGGTCCTTTTCATGGAATCGCTCGAGCGCCGGCCAAGCGATCAGATCCGCGAACGCTACCGAAAGGTGGAGGCGGCCCTTGCGGAGTGGCAACACAAGCTGGCCGTGAAGCGCCGGCTGCTTGACGAGAGCGCGGACAATCAGCAGGACATCGTGGCCCGGATCGACGTGGTCGACGATCAGATTCGCCCCCTCGAACGCACGCTGAACGACCAACTCAACGCCTACCTGCGCGAGCACCCCGAAGACACGCGCGTGCAACGCTTCAACCCGGAGTATAGTCAGTCCAAGACCAAGTACGTCGAGCAGGCTCAGGCCGCCCGCACCGAGGCCACCGAGCTGACCGCCCGGCTCCAGGACGCCACCGAGTCGATCGCGGCGTTCGTTGCGGACCTCCAGCAATACCGCAGCCGGCTGTACTGGCGCTACCTGTTCGTCCCGGAACGGCCGCTGTGGACGTACCGGCCAGCCACGCTGCAAACCGAGTGGACGGCGGAGCAAGCCCAGCGCACACAGACGCTGGACGCTCTTCGCGATACGGCGCGGGGCATCTCGCCCGTGCAGTGGGTGGGGTTGCTCGTGACGCTGGCGTGCGTGGAAGCGCTGGCCATCGCCGTCCGCCGGCGCGCGCGCCGCTACACCCACGCGGTCGTCAAGCGATTTGAGGAGATCAAGTCGATTCAGGAGGACGAGCGCGCCCCGATTGCCGATCGGTTACACCTCCTGATCGCGCGCCTCGTGGGGCGCACGGCACCGCTGGCGTGGTTGGCCGCGGCCGCGGCGATCTTTGTCCCGGCCTACGGCGTGGCCAACCTGCCCGCGACGGCGATCCTCTCGGCGCTGGCGTTTCTGCTCGCCGCGGTCTTGAGCGAGGCCCTCATCCACGTGCTCTTCCTGCCGGGCAAATCCCGCCAGCGGCTGCTGCGCTGCAGCAACGTCGTCGCGGCGCACTACCGGCGTTGGGCGCTGGCGTTGTGGGTTGCGACCGTCCTGCTCGTGCCCGTCCCGCTTCTGCTGCTAGCGCTCGACTGGAGCTACTCCGCGCGCGTTGGCCTGTGGAACGGCTTTCGCATCGTCGCCCTGCTGCTGGTCCTGGCGTTCGGATTGCGCCGGCAGTTGGTGCTCCGTGTGGCCGGTCGCCCTGAGCAAGTACGGCATCCTTGGGTCTTCGGACTGATCTCGGCGGCCTACTGGCTGCTGTGGGCCGGGTTGCTCGGCTTGCTCGCCCTGGAGATCGTTGGCTATGGGGCCTTGGTCACGTACGTCATTGCCGGAGTGGTCGAGACGGTCGCCACGATCACGCTCGCGCAGCTCGTGGCCCGCTACGTGAGCGACCTGACGTTGCGGCTTCAAGAGCCTCCCGCCGAACGCCAGCCGCAGCTACCGGAGCCGGGGCCCGCGCCGGAGGCGGCCGCGGGCGCCGCCGAGGGCCGGAACCTGGGCCTCGGCCTGGCGGTCGGCGTCTTCCGCTGGTGCGTGGCGGCGGCCGCGCTCCTGCTCGTGCTGTATTTCTGGGGTCTCACCGCCGTCGAGCTCGAGGCCGCGCTGGCCTATCCCGTCGTGGCGGCGGACGCCGCGGCCGGCCGGCCGGCGATCACCGTGGCGCGCGTGCTCGCGGCCATCCTGTCCGTCGTGGCGGCGTGGTGGGTGTCGCGCGGGCTACGCGCGTTCCTGGTCGCGCGGGTCTACCCCGCGTATGCCGGCATCGATCGGGGGGCGCGCGCCGCGATCAACACCGTGCTCCATTACTTTCTCGTGCTCCTGGGGCTCTATTTCGCGCTCTTCGCCCTGCGCGTCCCCTTGGGCGCTCTGACGGTCGTCCTCGGCACCCTCGGATTGGGCATCGGCCTCGGACTCCAGCCGCTGTTCGTCAACTTCATCAGCGGCCTCATGATCCTCTTCGAGCGGCACGTCCGCATCGGCGATCTCATCGCGGTGCACGGCGAGCTGGGCGAAGTCACCGGCGTGAACATGCGCTCCACGACGATCAAGACCGGCGACGGCGTCGAGCTGGTGATTCCCAACAGCGACCTGATCACGCAGAACGTCGCGAACTGGACGCTGCGCGACACGCAGTTGCGCGGCCACGTGCCGGTCAGCGTCGCCTACGGCACGGACGTCGAGTTGGTCCGGCGGCTGTTGGCGGACATCCTGAAGCAGCATCCCCTGGTGCTGCCGTACCCGCCCCCGGAAGTGTGGTTCATGGCGTTCGGGACCAACAGCCTGGACTTCGAGATCGCGGCCTGGTTCCAGAACGCCGCCAACCGCGGGCGGTTCCTGACCTCGGTGCGCTTCGAGATCGCCCGCGCGTTTCGCGCGCACGGCGTCGAGATTCCGTTTCCGCAGCGCACGCTCAGCGTGGCGGGCGGCGGGGCCCTGCCGGTGCGTCTCGTGCCTCAGCCGGATTCGCCCGCCGCCGGCGCCGGCCCGCGGGCTGCGGAAGCCGCGGAGCAACCAAGGCCGCCCAGGGCGCCAAGCGGGTGACGGAGTTCCGGATAAGAAGGCCGCTGGAGCGGCGGGAAGGGGAAGGCCGCCAAGACCGTCATGGTGTGGCCCCCCTGGTTGGCGGTCTTGGTTATCGGGACGCTCAACGGCTCTCAGCTATCAGCGGTCAGCTTTCAGCCATCAATTCTCAACCGCTAACGCGCGGGGAGCATCCGCGCGAGTACGGGACAAGTATTCATCGGAAACGGGCGCAAAGAAAGGCGGGGCGGGGGATTTGCGCGAGATTGGCGGCGGGGAGCGGAGATTGGCGGATTCTGCGCGAATTCGTTGAGTCTTGGCGCGGGCCCCTGGGCGACGGGCGGCGTTAATCCTTGCATGAGTGGGAGCTGTGCGTCGAGCGTGTTGTGGACGGGCGGCGCGAGGAGTATATTGAGCTTGTCGGATGGTTACGCGCAGGATGACGAGGCGCGCAGATCGGCAGGGCCTCGTTGGAGCGAGCAGGGCGGGGTTGGCCCGCCGGAGCGGCTAGGGTTGACTTGGCTGGAGATTCCGTTCGTGCCGGGCGCGGAGGTTTGGGTGGACATCCTGGCCGTGGGCCAACCGACGCCGACCGATCCGGCTCCGTTCACGTTCGTCGCCCTCGACACGCGCACGCCGTACACGCTCGACTTCGCCGGGACGAATGGCGGCGAGGACGTGAACTGTCTCTTACGATGGGTGAACCCGACCGGAGAGAAGGGGCCGTGGAGCGAAACGGCCACGGCGACGATTGGGGCGTAGCAGCGCTACTCCTTTGTCGAACTGCTGCACGAAAGTGGCGCAAGGACGATCAACAGCCGCTGCCGATGGGAGACAAATGTGGCCAAGCCCGCTCTGACAGTTAGCGCCTTGGGCGATGAAGCTAAGGCGTTTTCCATCGCGGAATCAGGGCACGCAGAGCCGACCCTCTTCGGCGTGACGGACGGCAAGGCGGTCGGGACGTACGTGGAATTGAAGTTCCGCAAGTACCTCGCCGACCGGTACACGTTCGAGCAGGGCAACGCAGCGAAGGGCATCGACTTCCCGGGGCTAAACGTGGACATGAAGGTGACGAGCGTCAAGCAGCCGCAGTCATCCTGCCCATTTACGGACGCCCGGCAGAAGATTTTTGGTCTCGGCTATTCGCTGCTGATCTTCGTTTACGACAAGTCCGACAATCACGCGGCCAAGACAGCCACGCTCAAGATCATGCACGTCATCATGGTCGATGCCGCGCAAACAGCGGACTTCCAGATGACCAAGGGCTTGCGTCAGATTCTGGATAACGAAGGCAACGATGACGATCTTGTGGCCTACATGACTGACAAGAACCTTCCTGTGGACGACGTAGAGGCCAGGCAGATCGCCGAGGAACTACTCAAGCGACGTCCAACACAGGGATACCTAACGATCTCCAACGCGCGCCAGTGGCGGCTCCAGTATAAGCGGGTCATCAAGCAGGCTGACAAGGTGGACGGCGTGCGGCGGATAAGCTGAGCGACGATGCAGACGACCTCGAGGTTGGCCAAGAAGGTGGAGTTCGGGGACTTTCAGACCCCGATCGGGCTGGCGCGCGCGGTCGTGGCCCAGGTTGCGGCCTCGGGCTTCCGTCCCGCCTCCATCGTCGAACCCTCGTGCGGTATCGGGAACATGCTCGTCGCCGCCGCGAACGGCTTCCCTGAGTTTCTGCGGGCGGTCGGCGTGGAAGTGCAGCCGGCGTACGCGGAAGCACTGGCCGAACGACTCTCTGGCCGCGGCGACCGCGAGCGAATCCGCGCGTTCCGGGCCAACTTCTTTGAGCATGACTGGGCGGGATCGCTCGGTCAACTGCCGGAGCCGGTGCTGGTCATCGGCAACCCGCCGTGGGTAACGAACGCGGAACTGTCGACGAGTGGCAGCGGCAACCTGCCGCAGAAATCCAACTTCCAGCGGCACGCCGGGATAGATGCGATCACCGGCAAGAGCAACTTCGATATTTCGGAGGCCATGCTGTTGCACTTGGCGCGTGCGCTCGCCGGGCGCAATGCCATGCTTGCGATGCTCTGCAAGACCAACGTTGCCCGGAAGCTCTTGATGCACCTCTGGCAGGCCGGGACGCCGGTGCAGGAACCCGCGTTGTACCGGATCGACTCGGCAGCGGCCTTCAATGCCGCGGTCGATGCGTGTCTCTTACTGTGCCGTTTCGGCGGGACGACCGCCGACCTGACCGCCCCGGTTTTTGCGGCGCTCGGCGTTTCGCGCCCAGCCGAGCGGATTGGCTTCCGAGACGGACGGCTGCTCGCCAACGCGGAGATGCACGACCGTTGGCGGCACCTTGAGGGCGAGGAAGTCTATCGGTGGCGGTCGGGGATCAAGCATGACTGCACCGATGTGGCCGAACTGTCGGGAAGTTTCGGCGCATGGCGCACGGGCGATGGCGTGGCCGTGGATATCGAGCCGGACTTGCTCTTTCCGATGCTCAAGGCGTCGGACCTCGGCAGTCGCCGGGTTCCCGTTCCGCGTCGCTGGATGCTGGTGACGCAGCGGATGGTAGGTGAGGACACGTCCAAGATTGCGACCGCTGCGCCTCGGACGTGGGCGTATTTGCAGGCGAACGCCGAGCGGCTAGATCGCCGCGCCAGCGTGATCTACAAGAACCGCCCTCGCTTTTCGATGTTCGGCGTTGGAGATTATTCATTCGCGCCGTGGAAGGTCGGCATCGCGGGGCTGTACAAGAAGATCGACTTCAAGGTGATCGGCCCGCACGAGGGAAAGCCCGTGGTGCTGGACGACACGTGCTACTTCGTGCCGTGCGAGACGCAGGCCGAAGCGGAGTTGGTGGCGTCGCTGCTCAACAGTGAGCCTGCCCGCGAGTTTTACTCGGCCTTTGCGTTCTGGGATGCCAAGCGTCCGATCACCGTTGAGCTTCTTCGTCGTTTGGACTTGCGCAAGCTCGCGACGGAACTCGGTTACGTCGACAAGTTCGCGCTTCTTAACTCGGTGAAGGGCTCGCCCGGAGACAAGGCGAATACTGGTCTGCTGTGGCGCGAATGATCCTGGTCGAGAACCCCACGGGCGTGGAACCATCTTGTTGCTCCGGGCGCTGTCGCTCCGGTACGTGATCTCCCACTCGCCGCCGCCGCACCTCGTGCCGGCCGTGTTCTTCATCAGGTGGATTTCATCGAACGCGACCACGGCGTCGAAATCCCGTCCGAGGCAGCCGGTCAGTTGCTTCAAGCGCGGCCGCTCGCCGCCAAAGTCCGCGCTGCGCATGGGCGCGGCCGCAGCCTACGTATCTTCGCGGCTTGGCGGGCGGACGTAGACGTCGTAGCGGGTGGTTTTGTCGCTGTGGCTGTGGGTGGGGTCGGGGGCCAGGGGCTCGGCGAGGCGGTGGCGCTTTACGACGACACGCCGACGGGCGACGGCGCGGGCCAAGTCGAAGAGTTCGCTGGCGTCGGGTTCGTCGCCGACGAGTTGGCGGAGAATGCGCATTTCCACCTTGGGCAGGGCGGACTTCTTCGGGGGCGGAAACATGGGGTCGAAATAGACCACGTCCGGGATGTCCACCGGGGTGGAAACGCCGCCGAGAGCGGCTGCGGCGCGCTCTTTCTGTGCCGCGAGCTGCTGTAGAAACGAACACGCGTGGCCGTGGAGCGTTTTCAACAATGGCGCGTTGCCCGAGGGGGCGAGCCTTCTGGCGAACCACCGCTCGGCAGGGAGATGGCCTTTCATGAGATTACGTTGTTCATCCGCCGCGGCCGCGTGACGTTGCCTTTCACCCCTTGCTTTCTCTCAGCCGCGCCGGCACCCTTCACGCGCGGAATCCGCGGAGGAGCAACCCGATGTTCGAGCATCGCACGCAGCCGCTGCTGTCAACCCTCGCGTTCTTGTGGCGGATGGTCCGGTCGGTGGGCGTGGCCGTCGGCGTCGTGCTCGTCAGCCTGGCGCTCGGCGTACTCGGATATCACGAGTTCGAGGGGCAGCCGTGGATCGACGCGCTCGTCAACGCGGCGATGATCCTGTCGGGCATGGGGCCGGTAGACCAGCTATACACGGCCGGCGGCAAGGTATTCGCCTCCGTCTACGCTCTGTTCTCGGGCTTCCTGTTCCTGTCGATCGCCGCGATCCTGCTCGGCCCGGTTTTCCATCGCATGATCCACCGGTTTCACCTGGAGGCGGACGAAGAGGCGGCCGCGGAGAAGCAATAGCGCGCGACCGGCTCTACGCGCGTTTCGCCGAGCCCTTTGCCACGAGCCACACGCCGATCAGCACGCACAGCCCGCCGAGAATAGCCCACAGCGACACGGGTTCGCCGAGCAGCAGGGCCCCGGTCAGCAGCGCGACGAACGGCTCGAAGTACAGGAGCGCTCCGGTGCGGGCCGGGCCGTGCGCGTCGACCGCCGCGAACCAAAGGTAGTACGCGATGCCGCTGCAAATCGGCCCCAGGAAAATGAGCACGAGCAGAGTGTCGATCGTGAACGGCCCGTGGAGCACGCCCGCGCCGGCGGCGCCGACGCCCGTGATGACAGCGGCGACACCCATCGCGCAGGCCGTGACGCACAGGACGCCGTTGCGGGCGGTGGGTCCGGCCGCCGCAAGCGTGTAAACGGTCCACGTAACGCACGAGACGAGTTGCAGCAGGTCGCCGACGCGCGCCTGGGCGAAGTCGGGCGGTTTGGCGCCCGTGACAACGAGCACGCCGCCGGTGCCGAGTGCGACGCCGAGCCAGCCGAGGCCGCGCAAGCGTTGTTGCCCGACGAGCCAGGCGCCGAGGGCGAGCGTGACGGGGATGAAGCCGATGATCCAACCGGCGTGGATGGCGGTGGTGCGCTGCAGCCCGTAGGCCTGGATGAGCAGATGGGCGCTCAGGACGCCGCCGAGGACGAGGCATGTGAGCCGATCGCGTCGGATGGGCAGCAGCGGCCGCCGGCGGGCGTGCAGGACGGCCGCGAGCAGCAGGAAGCCGGTGGTCACGCGAAGCGCGATGAGCCCAAACGGGTCGAGGCAGCGCAGCGCGAAGCGCGTGGCTGCGAACGAGGCACCCCACACGATGACCGCGCAGACGCCGGCTGCGAAGAGCGCCCCGCCGAGACGCTTCGTGTCGCGGACCGGAATGCGCGGCGGCACGGTGGCTGGGTCTACTTCTGGCACGGCGGGACTCGGGTGGTCTGGTGGAGGCGCACGGACCGACATCCGGCCATCGGCGCGGCGTTACCCGAGCTTCGCGGCGAGAACCTGGGCCGCCCGTTTGACGTCGGCCTCGGTCTCGAACCGGAGGTAGAACAGGCAGCGCTCTTCGATCGCCGCCGCCGACATGCCGCTGATGTTCAGGCCCGCCTCGGCGAGCACGCGCGCGATCCCGGCACCCTGTCCGGGGCGGTCGGGTCCGGCGATGCGGAGGACGTGCATGGTCATGGCCTGGCGCAGTTTGATCTCCTCCGCCGTCTTGATCTGCTGCGGGCCGAGCAGCGGGGCGACAAACAGCACGCCGGTGCCGGGCAAGCCCCGGGAGGGGCGTACGATGGCGAAGTCGAGATTGGCGCCGGCGCGTTGCAGGGTCTCGAACTTCTCGGCCAGAGCGCCTGGGCGGTCCTCGATCTCGCCGGCCCACACGTCGACCCTGGTGATCTCGAATGGCATGAGGTGGTCTCCTGTTCGGCTGCGGCGCACGAATACACGGGCGCCGGCGGGGCGTCAAGGCAGACGGAGGGCGGGGCTGGGGCCGCGACGCGTTTAGCTCGGCGGGAGTCTCGCCCTCTCGGACCGCGCCCTCCCGAGTCGTACTCTCCCGCGTGGGCCGCAACGCCGCACAAAATCGCGCTGAGGGCCGCAGCCGGCAACCGCCGGCACGGTTCTTCTAGACTATCTACAATCCTGTGCTACATTTCGGAGTGGGGGCCGGCCGGCTCCGGCCCGCAGCGCCGCAGCGACCGGTCCGCGCCCCCGGAGGATGCATGGCTCGCAACTTGGCTCCCGACGACACGGCCGCCTGGCCCCCCGCGTTGGCGTGGGCCCAACAGTACCTGCCCCATTACTTCACCGACCCGCCCTGCCAGTTCCACGCCGAGCTCATGCGCGTGCTGGCGGACGGCGACATACGCCTGATCGCGCGCGTCGCCCCGCGCGGCCACGCCAAGAGCACGCTGGCCGCCCTGGCCTACCCGCTCTGGTGCCTCTGCCTCCAAAAACGCGGCAACATCGTCATCATCACGCACGAGGCCGCGCTCGCCACGCAGTTCGTGCGCGACATCCGGCACGAGCTGGAGACGAACGACGCCATTCTCGCCGCCTACGGCGACCTGTGCCGCGCGCCCGAGGCTGATGCGGAAAGAACCGCCGACCGGCGCCGGCCACCGAAAACGCGCCCCGCCGCGCGGGCGCGGCGGAAGTGGTCAGAGGGGATGTTCACGACGACCACCGGAATCACGGTCCAGGCCAAGGGAATCGGCGCCAGCCTGCGCGGGACGCGTGTCGGCCCGCGGCGGCCGGATCTGATCATCTGCGACGACCTCGAGAAGGACACGCACGTCCAGTCGCTCGCGGCCCGGCGAAAGCTCGAGCACTGGCTGCGGCGGGTAGTCATGCCGGCCCTGGCGCCCGCGGGCCAGTTGCTCGTCCTCGGCTCGATCCTCCACTATGACTCGCTGCTGGCCAACCTGCGCGACCGGCAGCGTTTCAGCCGCTGGGACTACGCGGTGTACCGCGCGCTGGAGGCCGAGCCGGACGCGGACGGCCGCTGCTACCGCGTGGCCCTGTGGCCGGCGCGCTGGCCCGTCGAGCGGCTCGACTTGGAGCGCGAGCGGATCGGCACCCTGGCATTCGAGGCGGAATACCAGGCCAACCCGATCGACGATTCCGTCCGCATCTTCCGGCCGGAGTGGCTGAAGCGTTACGACCCCAGCGAGCTGGTCCCGGAGCATCTGACCACGCTCATGGCCGTCGATCCCGCCACGGGGACGGACCGGGGCGACTTCTTCGCGTTGTGGGTCGGCAGCGTCGACCGGGCCACAAACATCATCTACACCCGCCAACTCACGCTCGAGCGCATCGGTATCGTCGAGCAGGTCAAACGCATCGTCGCGGCGTTCCTGGAGTGGCGTCCGGTGAAGATCGCCATCGAAACGAATGCGTACCAGGTCGCGCTCAAGCAAAGCCTCGAGGAGGAAAGCCGGCAGCGCGGGCTGTACATGCCGATCGAGGGCATCCGGTCCGCCGGCGAGAAGGTGGCGCGGATCCAGGGCAGCGCGCTGTTCTACGAGAACGGCATGTTCCGGCTGCCGGCGGTGCTCGACCCCGAGGTCGAGTCCCAGTTCCTGCATTGCCCGAAAGGCGGCCACGACGACGCGCCCGACGTCTGTGCGATGGGGATCGAGCTGGCCCGCTCGGTCCGCGGCGGCGTGCGGATCGAGGGCCTCACGCCGCGGCGAAACCCATTCGCCCGCCGCGGGACCTGGTGAAACGGCAGCCGAACCGGTTGCGCTGTGCACCCGCGGGCGCTGGCAGACCGAGCCGAGCTGTCCGCCGCTGTCGGGGTGGGGGCGGGCCGGCGGCATCCCAAGCACTCATCATGGAGAGGGGCGGAAAGCACGGCGGGGGGTGGAGATTGTTGGCGGCTGGCGGGGTTTGTGGGCTATTGGCGACGGGGGGCGGGGGCTGGCGGGGAAAGCGGGTTTTGCGCGGCGAATGGCGGGCAGCGAGTTGGGCAGGGGGCACGCGCGATCACGGTCCAAAGCGCGAGTAGCAGGTCGCGAGGACCGGGCAGGCCGGCGGCGGCCCGTAGCAGGCGGTTTCGAAGCCGGCGGGCTACACGAGCACCATTTGCTGCTCAGCAAACTGCTCGCGGACGGCGAGGAACCGATCTTCCTCCGCGATGAAGGCCTCCACCAAAGCCGGGT
>PMMM01000014.1 GCA_003162245.1 Phycisphaerales bacterium | reverse complement strand
CGCGTGCCGTTCGGGTGTTACAAGATCGGGCGCGTCGCATCGGACGAAGAGCCCAGGTTCCTCACCAACGACGTGCCGAATGACCCGCGCGTGCACAACCACGACTGGGCCCGCGAGCTGGGACTCGTGTCGTTCGCGGGCTACCGGCTTCGCGCGCCCAAGGGAGACACCCTGGGCGTCCTGGCCCTGTTCGCCAAACATCCAATCTCCGCCGACGAAGACGCCATGCTGAACGGACTCGGGAGCACTGTGGCTCTCACCGTCCAGCAAGCCACGGCGGAGGAGGCGGTGCGTGAGAGCGAGGAGCGCTTTCGGGCAACGTTCGAGCAAGCCGCGGTGGGCATCGCGCACGTGACACCCGAGGGCCGGTTCCTGCGGGTCAACCAGGGTTATGCCGACATCGTCGGGTATACGCCGGAGGAGTTGCGCCAGCACACGTTCCAAGATGTTACGCATCCCGAGGATCTGGCGGCAAACGTAGCCGCGGTGCGGCAGCTTCTCGCCGGGAAGACTGGTGCGTACTCCCTGGAGAAACGGTACGTGCGGAAGAACGGCGCGCTGGTGTGGGGCAGCCTGACGGTGTCCGCGGCCCGCGACGCGCAGGGCCGGTGCGAATACTTGATCGGGGTCGTGCAGGACATTACGGCCCGCAAGGAGGCCGAGGCGGCGCGCGTGCAGGCGGAGCAGCGCTTCACGCAAGTACTCGAGAACGTGAGCGCCGCGGCCGTGATCCTGAGCTCGGATGAGTGCATCACATACTGCAATCCGTACCTCCTGGAGCTGACGGGCTGGAGCGACGCGGAGGTGCGGGGCCGGAACTGGTTTGAGCTGTTCATACCGGCCGACCAGCGCGAGCGGGTTCGCGCGATGTTCGAGGCCGGCATGTGCGAGGACAGACTCGCGCCGCACTACGAGAACAACATTCTGACGCGCGACGGCCGGCGGCGCCTGATTTCGTGGAGCAATACGGCGCTGTACGACGCGGCCGGGCGTGTGATCGGGCTGGCCTCGCTCGGCTACGACATCACGGAACGGCGCCGGGCCGAGGAGGCGGTGTGGATTGAGCGCGCGAAGCTGCTGGGCATTCTCGAAGCGATGGACGACGCGGTCTGCATCATCGACCAGCAGTACCAGATCGTGTACACAAACCCAGCGTTCCTACAGCAGTTTGGGCCGGTCGAAGGTCGGCTGTGTTACGAGTACTTCCACGGACGATCCGACGCCTGTCCGTGGTGCCGGAGCGCCAGGGTATTCGCGAGCGAGTCTCTCCGCTGGGAATCGAGCGCCGAGAGAAACGGGCGGGCTTATGACGTGTTCGAAACCGCGCTGCGCAACGAGGATGGGACCCTCTCGAAGCTCGATATCTACCACGACGTAACGGCGCGCCGGGAGGCCGAAGCCGCGCTGGTGAGTCGCACGCGCGAGCTCGAGACAGTGATGGAAAGCACGCCGAATGCGATCGCGCGGCTGGACCACGAATTGCGGTATATGTTCGTCAACCGGCGCTGGGTGGAGCTCAACGGGCTGTCGCCGGAGGCCGCCCGGGGCCGGACGCCGGGCGAGCTGCACGTGTACGGAGAGTCGTGCGTTCGGCTGGAAGAGACGCTGCGCCAGGTGCTGGCGGAGCGGCGGACGCGCGAGGTCGAGTTTGTAGCGCGGACGGCGGCGGGGGAGCGCCGGCTCCAGGTGCACGCACTACCCGAGGCGGCGAGGCGGGAGGGCCCCGAGGCGAATACGGTCCTGACGATCACGCGCGACGTGACCGAGGAGCGGCGCTTGCAGGAGGAGCTGAATCAGGCCCAGAAGATGGAGGTCGTCGGCCAGCTTGCCACGGGGGTTGCGCACGACATCAACAACGTGTTGACGGCGATCTCGGGCTACGCCGCGCTGGCCCGCGCCGAGCTGCCGCCGGGGCATCAGACCGGGCAGAGCCTGGACCAGGTCGAAGAGGCCGTACTGCAAGCCGCAGGCGTCGTGCGGGGGCTGCTGACGTTCAGCCATAAGATGCCGGTGAATCGACAGACGGTCGATCTGCGCCACGTGCTCGCGGAGGCGGCGCGGTTCGTGAAGCGCATGCTGCCGGCGGCGATCGAAGTGGTGCTGGAAGGCGCCGACGGGCCGCCGCTCTGGGTGTCGGCCGACGGTGCGCAATTGCAGCAGGTCATCCTCAACCTGGCCGTCAATGCCCGCGACGCGATGCCGGACGGGGGCACGTTGCGGTTTGCGCTACGCGCGGACGAGGCCGGTCACGGCGCGGCGGAGCGTCCGGGCCGGTCGCAGCGATTCGTGCGGCTCGTCGTCAGCGACACGGGAGAGGGGATTCCCCCTGAGGTCCTGCCCCACATCTTCGAGCCGTTCTTCACGACCAAGCAGTTGGGAAAGGGCACCGGGCTGGGTCTGCCGATGGTCCACGGTTTCCTGGCTCAATCGGGCGGGCACGTGGTAGTCAGCTCGCCACCCGGTCAGGGCGCGACCCTGGAGCTGCACTTCCGCCGAAGCGACGCAAGCATTCCCCCGGCCGAAGTCCCGGCCCAGCCGACAGGCGGCACCGAGACGGTGCTGTTCGTGGAAGACGACCCGGGCGTCGCCTCGTTCGGGCTCGCCTGCCTGCGCCGACTCGGCTACGACGTGACGCCGGCCATGAACGGCACGGAAGCGGTGGCTCTGGCCGCGTCTCGTCCCGAGCCGTTCGACCTGCTCTTCACCGATGTCGTGATTCCCGGTATGTCGGGCTCCGAACTGGCAGCGCTCGTTCATCGCCACCACCCCACCACCGCGATCCTGTACGCGTCGGGGTACAGTGCCGAGCACGTCGACTCGCTGGTGATGGGCCCGCAGGCGCCCCTGCTCGAGAAGCCGTATTCGCTGGAGCAGCTGGCCGGCAAGGTCCGCACGGTCCTGGATGCTCGACGCAGACAGCGAGATTCGTCGTTTCTCTCTGATACCCGGCCCGAGAGCGGCAGGTAGGACTGAGCGTCGCCACCACCGCTCATGCCGTGCGAGCCAGCGACAGAAACGGGGCCCGGCGAGAGTACGCCCCGCCGGCGGCCGGGACGGCCCAGCTGACCCGCCGGTCTTTCGACGCCCATTCCCCGCCTTACCTGTACAGTTTCACGCTGTCACCACCGCCACCCAGCACCAAGGACGGTCCTCGTGGCTCTGCCGCTTCGCTCCCTGACACCGGCGCCGCCGGACCCAATCCTCGGCCTGACCGAAACCTTCCGCTCCGACCCGCGCCCGGAGAAGGTCAACCTC
>PMMM01000109.1 GCA_003162245.1 Phycisphaerales bacterium | reverse complement strand
GAAATAAACAGGATGCGTATGAGCCGCGAGTTCCAGACGGCGTTAGCCTTCGACCGGTACGTGGCCACGGGCAAGCCCGAGCAGCAGGCGGCGTGGCAGAAGATCTACGAGCAGGCCCGCCTCAGCGACGCCCAACGGAGCCTCCTCCGCGGCTTTGTGCGCGAGATGAACGTGTTGGTCGTGTCGGGCATTTGGTGCGGCGACTGCGTACAGCAGTGCCCGCTGCTGGCGCGCATCGCCGAGGCCGCCCCGGAGCGTGTCCACCTGCGTTTCGTCGACCGCGATGCGCACCCAGACCTGTCCGCACGGCTGACCATCAACGCCGGCCACCGTGTGCCGGTGGCGTTGTTCCTGGCCGAGGACTGCGAGCTCGTAGCGGTCTTCGGCGACCGGACGCTGGCCCGCTACCGGGCCCTGGCGGCGCGACAGCTCGGGCCGACGTGTCCGCTGCCGGGGGCGCCGGTGTCGGACGACGAACTGGCCGCGACGCTTCAGGACTGGCTCAATGAGTTCGAGCGCGTGCAATTGCTGCTGCGGCTGTCGGGGCGCTTGCGGCAGAAGCACGACGACTGAAGCGGCAACTGCCGCGGCGGGAGTTTCACCTCATTGCCAGTGTGCTGTACTGGTTTGCTTTCGGCGTCATCTCCACGGTGCTTGCCGCTGTAATCCTCGGAACGGGGGCGATGCTTCTGTCCCTGTCCATGATGCTGGGGATGCCGACGACGGCGAGCGGCATCGGCATGGGCCGGTTGTCGCTCGCTTTCGCCAAAGAGATGATTCGCGGGGCCGCGCCTGCGCTGGCGCTTTTGTCGCTGGCCGCCGGGCTGATCATCACGGATTGTCAACGATGGCGCTGCGACACCACCGGATCGCGGTTGCCGGCGTAGCAGCGCGGACGCCAATCCGCTGACGCGAGAATTCTCTCTCGCACCCCGCTCCGCGGGAATCCGTTCCCGCTCCCCTCCGCGTTACTCCCGCCCGAATGACGTCTGGAACCCAGCGAAATCGCGCAGGTCCACGTCGATGTCCGCGTCGAAATCAAACACGTCCTCGCATTCCTGGAACCACGGTTTGATCCCTGGTCCCGACACCCACAGGCAAACCGAAAACACGTCGAAGTCGTTGAAGTCAACCGCGCAGTTCTCGTTGAAATCACCCATCGGCCGACCCTGCGCGTTGACCGGAATGCCCATCGGCGTGTAGTCGCACACGTCCGTCTCGTTTGGCACGCCGTCGTTGTCAATGTCTGGGTCGCAACCGTCGAGCAGGCCGTCACCGTCGAAGTCCGGGGTTGTTGGCCAAGTGGTTTCCCATGTCCCGGCGTCCCACGGGCCGCTCGGCGCTTGCCCACCGAAGAGCACACCCCGTCCGCGCCGCGTGTCATAGCACATACCAGCACTGCTTCGCGACGATGGCCCCGCATCTCCCAGGCGAACCCAGTCGGTGCCGTCCCAGCCCCAGCTATCGTCGAAAAAGTCCACAGCGTTCTGCCCACCGAAGACCACGCACATGCCGGCCGAACGGTCATATACCATAGAGTGTTCGAATCGAGGGGCGGGGCCGCTCGTCGAGCGCAGCTCCCAAGCTGCGCCGTTCCATTCCCACGTGTCTCCCAGCGGGGCACCGCCCGCGCCCCAGCCACCGAACAGAACCGTGATCTGCCGAACCGGGTCGTAGGCCAGGCCCGAGTACTGGCGTGCTGATGGGCCATCGGTGGCGAGCTGCACCCACGTATTCCCGTCCCACCCCCAGGTATCGCCATAGAGGTAGCGGCCGTTGTCCGTCCACATCCCGCCAAATACTAGGACCACGGCGTGCACCTCGTCGTACGCCAGTGCCCCGCGGTCCCGGACCACTGACCACTCGCTGTGTCCACATGCTGCCGTCCCACTCCCACGTGTCAGCAAACGAGCTGGTCCAGTTCCAACCGCCGTACAACACCGTTTTGCGGCGCGCAACGTCGTAAGCCATTGCGGGGTCAAGTCGCGGAGAGGGCGTACCACTACCCTTCTGAAGCCAGCTCGATCCATCCCATTCCCACGTGTCGGCGTAAGCCTGCCAAGAACCGGGCGATCCACCGAAAAGAACGGCGACGCCGCGCCCAGAATCGTAGACCATCCCGTGCCCCTCGCGCACGCCCGGCCCATTGTCGCTCAGGGTCCAAGTCAACTCGCATTCGTCGGGCACGCCATTTCCGTCGCAGTCCTTGCTGATGCCCAGCGCGATGTCCTGATCGTCGAATACGCCGTTGTGGTTGCAGTCCCCTGCGATCCAGCCGAACTCGGAAGTGTTCCCATTCGGGTCGGTGGCGGTCGCCGTAATGTGGCCCTGGGCGGGAACCGAACCCTGGTACACGAACGTCCCGGCGGAAACCGGGGCGGAGACGATGTAGGATTCGCCCTCGTCCCCCGGGTCGGCGAAGATCTCGACGGTGCTGCCGTCCGGCACCTGGGCTGTCCCCGTGATCGTGTTAGCGCCCATGCTCGTTATGGTCGGCGGAGCTACGCCGCTTTGCGCCCCGTTGGAGATCCGGATGCCCCGCCCACCGTTCTCGGTGATGGCGTTCTGCGTGATCGTATTCCACTTCGTCGTGGTCCCATCGACGCTGATGCCGCACCATTGGTGCCCGAAGATCTGGTTGTCAGGCCCGATCGTGTTTCCATAGGCACCCGTCCAAACATAAAACCCGCCGAAGGTGGGCCACTTTCGCGGCAGGGACGTACCGACCGTGTTCCCCCGCACGACGTTCCTGGTTGTGCCCGTGTTCTCAATCACGATGTCTGCGTAGCGCGCTCCGCCGATGATATTCCCCGGGCCGATCTCGTTGTCGCAGGCGCCGCCGGAGACCTTGATGCCACAATCGTCGTTGCCAGGTGCAAACGTCTGGTCGCGATTGAGCCCGATCAGATTGTCGTAAACGTGGTTCTTGTAGGCGGCGCCGCCCCAGCCGATGGTCAGGCCGTGGCCGCGGTTTCCGGTAAGAATGTTGCCCGGGCCGACTTCATTGTGCGACGCGCCGGCCAGAATGTTGACTCCATAGCTGTTGTTCGGCAGCGCCTGCATGCCCTCGGCGTTCGTGCCGCACAGGTTCCCAATGAGAGTGTTGTAATCCGAGCCGGGATCGCGGATCGCAATGCCGTTTGCGCGGTTGCCGGAGCAGAGGTTTCCGTCCCCCGGATTGGGTCCGCCGATGGTGTTGTGATGACCGCCGTACTGGATGAGGACGCCATTCCAGTAGTTCTGAATCGAGTACGCGCCTGTGATGTCGGTGCCAACCTTGTTGCCGACGACGTGGTTATCATAGGCGCCGTTGTCTAGCACGATGCCTTCGGAGTTGTTGCCGGAAACCAAGTTGCCCGGGCCGATCGTGTTGCCCGAGGCGCCGAAAGTCACGATCACGCCCGGCCCGTTGTTCTGAAGGGCGGCCGTACCGGCAACATTGGTGCCGATCACGTTTCCATGAACGGTGTTGTTGGTCGTTCCGTTGTCCAATACGGAGACGCCGCAGTAGGAGTTGCCCGAGATGAGGTTGCCAGGTCCGACCTCATTCTGGTTCGCGCCATAGTGGAGATAGACTCCGCAGTAACGGTTCGGCAGCGCCAGCGTGCCAGAGGCATCGGTGCCGATGCGGTTATTTCGCAAGATTGTGCCCGTGCACGGCGCGCCGAGAGCGCCAACAATGACGCCACCGCCGTTGTTGCCGGAGATCAGGTTCCCATCATTCGGATCGTCGGCGCCGATGCGTGTGTTAGTCGCACCGTCGCACACGTACACGCCGTCCCCGCTGTTGGGGATAGCGAAGGTCCCGGCGCCGTCGGTGCCAACGCGGTTCCCGATAAGCACGTTATCGCTGGCGTCCTGCACGACCACGCCGGTACCGGCGTTGCCGGAGATTACGTTGCCGGGGCCGATGACGTTCTGATCGGAGCTGGCACGAATCCATAAACCAGTGCCGCCGTTAGGCAGCGCAACCAGACGGTCGTGGTCAAGGCCAATGATGTTGCCGAACACTGCGCAGTTGTTCGCGTTGTCCGTGATCGCAATGCCCTCTCCCGTATTGCCCGAGATGACATTGCCAGGGCCGACGACGTTCCCACTCGCGCCACTGCGAATCCACAGCCCGCATCCCGCGTTGCCGATCGCCACCCCGCCGGCGCGATCCAGGCCGATAATCGTCTGCGTGACCACGTTGGCGGTTGCGGCGGGACCTTCGATGAGCACACCAAACGCGTTACCGCTGATTACATTGCCCGGCCCGATGCGGTTGCGGGCGGTGCCGTTGGTCATCACGACCCCGAGAAACCCGTTGCCGTGAGCGGCGGTCCCCGTAAGATCCGTGCCGATGTAGCAGCTCTCGACTACATTGCCGTTGGCGAGCGAGCCGTCAATCCAGATGCCGGCCGACTGGAAGCGGTTGATCGTCAGCCCGCGAACGACGATCCCATCCGCGCCGAGTTGCAGCCCCGAGCAGGCACCCGCGTTGGTGCCGTCGATCTCGATCTCGGGCAGGTCGTCGTTGTTGATCTCGCCGTCGAGCGTCGTAGCCGGGCCACTGAGCACGGGGAGAGAGGATTGTGGCTGAATCGTCCCGCCGGCAAGCTCAGGCGCAAACGTGATCGTCACGTTGCCGCCGGCGGCGTTGGCTGCATTAATCGCCTCCCGCAGCGTGACCAGCGCGTCGTTTGGGTCGCCGGGGTCGGCCAGGCTCGTTACTCGATACGGATCGGTCTCGCGCTTGTTCCGCTCGGCGTCGCCGGCCGGCGGAGCGTCATCATCGACGTAGCGGATGGCCGCGGAGCAAAGCGGCGGCAGAAAGCTGGCTGCGACCACAATCGCGAGAAGTGTGCGCTGCATCCGTGTCCCCTTTCGCAAAGCCGGCCGAATGGCGAGCTGCCAAGCCCTCCGGGGCTGCTATGACGACCGCCACAGCTCGGGACCCCGTGCCCCGCGTACGCAGCCGTCGTCAGCTCCCAGCATAGCACGCTACGCCGCCGCGACGCAACTGAAATCCGGCTGCGATTCAGACCGTCCCTTCACAGGGGCGGCTCCGAGGGAAACGCCGACGCGCGGGCGAGACGCCCACGCCACCCCCACATTCCACGCCACCCGCTTCAAACATCCAGGTTCTTGACGTGAATCGCGTTCTGCTCGATGAACTCGCGGCGGGACTCGACATCTTCGCCCATCAGGATGCTGAAAACGCGGTCCGTTTCGACCGCGTCGATGTCGGCCTGCTCGGGGTCGTCGCTCGTCTCGCCCACCATGATCTTGCGCAGCACGCGGCGGGCCGGATTCATCGTCGTCTCCCAGAGCTCATCCTTGTTCATCTCGCCGAGCCCCTTGAAGCGCTTGATCTCCCACCCGCGGCCGCCGATGCCGCGTACCCCGGCGGGCAGCGCGGCGAGATTGTCCAACTCCGTCGTCTGGTCCTCGCCGGTGATGAGCACGAAGACGGCCGGCGCGCGGTCGCCGGTGATCAGCTCTTCCCGGTGAAGGAAGAGGTCCTCGACGGCGCAGCCGAACTCGGGCAGACGCGCGAAGCAGCGCTGGAGCTGCTGGGCCTCACCCAGCTCGTTACGGACCACGATTTGCCCCTGGGCGCGCGCCGTGCGGTGCCACGCCTCGAACTCCGCCTCCGTGTAGAAGTACGTTTCCTCGATCCCGCGCTGCGCACGGACGCTCGGCAGCCGCCCCGCCGCATCACGCCGCGCGACGAACGCGCGGAACACGATCCCGCGGCGGCTGAGGATCTTCGCCTGCCGCTCGATCTCCTCGACGATCCGGAGCAACTCGTGCAACTCGCGCTCGCCGAGCCGGCGGGCCGCGGCGCCGGGGCGGCGTATCTCCAGCCCCGCGCGCTCGAGGCCGAGCTGTGTCAGGCGGCTGTTGAGGGCGACATCGTCGAGGACGTAGCTCTTCGTCTTGCCCTTCGCGAGCTGGAAGAGCGGCGGCTGGGCGATGTGGATCACGCCCTTGTCGATCAGCGGCCGCAGGTGGCGGAAGAAGAACGTCAGCAGCAGNNACGTCGGCGTCGGTCATCAGGATCACGCGGCCGTAGCGGAGCTTGGTCAGGTCGAAGTCCTCCTCGCCGATGCCCGTGCCGACGGCCTTGATGATCTCGAGGATTTCCTCGTGGCTGAGGACCTTGTGCAAGCGGGCCTTTTCGACGTTCAGAATCTTGCCGCGGATCGGCAAAATGGCCTGCGTTTTCGCGTCGCGGTAGCCCTTGGCCGAGCCGGCCGCCGAATCGCCCTCCACGATGAACAGCTCGGTCGAGTCCACGTCGCGGCTGGAGCAATCGACCAGCTTGCGGGACAGGCCGGACCCGGTCAGGGCGCTCTTCCGGGCGGTCTCGCGGGCCTTGCGGGCAGCCTCGCGAGCCAACGACGCCTGCACGGTCTTGCCGACGATGCGCTTCGCGTCGGCGGGGTGCTCCTCGAGGAAGTTTCCGAGCATCTCGTTGACCGCGGTCTCGACGAACGTGCCCACCTCGCTGTTGCCGAGCTTCGTCTTCGTCTGACCCTCGAACTGCGGCTCCGGGACCTTGACCGAAATGATCGCAGTGAGGCCCTCGCGGATGTCCTCGCCCTGCGGCGTCGGGTCGTTCGCCCGCAGCAGGTTGCTCTTGCGCGCGTAGTTGTTGAGGGTGCGCGTCAGGGCCGTGCGGAAGCCCGACAGGTGCGTGCCGCCCTCGACCGTGTTGATGTTGTTCACGAACGAGAGCGTCGTCTCGCTGTAGGCGTCGGTGTACTGGAGCGCGACCTCAAGGATCAAACGTTGCTGCACGTCTTCCTGCTTGAAATACACCGCCGGCGTGTGCAGCGGCGTCTTGCCCTTGTTGAGGTGCTCGGCGAACTCGCGAATGCCGTGGTCGAAGCAGAACGTCTCCGACGTACCGCTGCGCTCGTCCGTGATCGTGATGGACAGGCCGGAATTGAGGTACGCCAGCTCGCGCACGCGGTTGGCGAGAATGTCGTAGTGGAAATCGACCTCGCGGAAGACCTCCGGGTCGGCCTTGAAATGCACCAGGGTGCCGGTCCCAGCGCTCTCGCCGGCGACTTCGAGCCCCTGTGTGGTCTTGCCGCGCTCGAAGCTCATGGTCCAGATCTTGCCCTCACGGCGGACCGTGGTGCGCAGCCACTCGGACAGGGCGTTGACGACGCTCACGCCGACGCCGTGCAGACCACCCGAGACCTTGTACGAGTCCCGGTCGAATTTGGCGCCCGCGCCGAGCTTGGTGAGGCACACCTCGAGCGCGGACAACTCCTGGCCGTCCACGAGCTTGGGCCCCACCGGGATGCCGCGCCCGTCGTCCTCGACGCTGACACTGCCATCATTGAAAATGATGACGGCGATGCTCCGGCACGCCCCGGCCATCGCCTCGTCGATCGAGTTATCGAGGACCTCGTAGACCAGGTGGTGCAGCCCCCGCAGGCCCGTATCCCCAATGTACATACTGGGCCGCTTGCGCACGTGCTCGGTGCCCTCGAGCACGAGCACGTTGGTTTCGTCATACGTCGACGTTGGCTGCGCGTCAGTCACCGGCCACTCTCACATCACGCCCCGCTAGCCCATCACTCCGTACCGTCAGGCCCGGGCGCGCCACAGCCGGCCACGACAAACCGCACCCCGTGAATCCCGCTCACCAGACTCGACATTGCGCGCCCCAGGGCGGGTGCCCGCCGCCGCAACTCGTAGCCCAGCGTCGTATTCCCGACGAGCACGACCAGCGTCTGCCCGTCGATGCCGTCGACGGTCGTCTCCGCCAGCCAGACCGGGTCCGCTACCTCCGACCACGCCCGCACCGCGCGCTCCCGCAACTTGAGTTGCCGGGCCGCGCCCCGCAGGATCCCGGCCACCGGCGAGAGCAGTTCCCGGCCCCCGGCGCGGCACCGTCGGCGGCGTGGCGTAGGCTCGTCCAGGCCGAGCGGGCGACGTGGCCGCCGGTTCTCGAGCAGGCACTGGTATTGCTCGGCTGCGCTCTTCATGGGCAGGCTGACGGGCTCACGCCCGACGCTCACAGGGAGATCGGCATGACCACGTACAGAAACTCGTTCCGGTCCTCGCCACGCACGACGCCCGGCCGGAAGCTCTCCTTCAGCTCCACGCAAACTGTGTCGAACGGGATGACCTTCAGCGCGTCGTTCACGAAGGCCGCGTTGAAGCCGATCTCGACCGGCTCGCCCTCATACTCCATCGGCATCTCGACGCGGGCCTCGCCCTGCTCCGGCGACTGGGCCGTGATGACCAGCCGCTCGCGCGAAAACGACATGCGCACCGCACGCGCCTCATCGCTGGTCAACAGCGCCGCGCGGCGGATAGCGCCGTGCAGCTCCACTCGCGAAAGGCGCGCCAGCTTATCGGTGTCCTTCGGGATCACGTCCTCGTATTTCGGGAACGTCCCCTCGACCAGCGCGGTCGCCAGCATCCGGTCGCCGCTTCGCAGCAGCACCTGGTTCGGCATGATCTTCACGTCCACGGTCCAGGCGCCACGCTCCCGCGTCGGGACGAAGACGCGCTCGAACGCATGCAGGGCCTTGGCGGGCACGATCACCTCGAAATCGCCGCCGTTGGCTTCCTGGATCTGCCCCCCCGCGCGGGCCAGCCGCCGCCCGTCGGTCGCCACCAGGAACAGCTTGTGCCCACGCTTCTGCCACAGCACGCCGTTGATCGCATAGCGGCCCGTCTCGCGTGCGGCGGCGTAGATCGTGAGGCTGATCATCCGCGCCAACTGCGCGCCGTCGAGCACCAGGTCGGGCCCTTCGCCAAAGGTCGGGATGGCCGGGAAATCCGCGGTCGGGAAGACGAATATCTTGAATTCGCTGCCCGCGCCGCAGACCACGCAGTACTTCTGATCGGCGGTGAGGCGAATCTCCGCGTCGGGCATCTCGCGGACGATGCCGAGCAGGCGCTCGGCCGGCACGACCGCCTCGCCCGGCTCCTCGACCGAAAAGCTGCCCACCCCGATACGCAGGGCGGCCTCGCCGTCCGTGGCGCTCAGCTCAACCGAGTCAGCCTCGGTGGCGACCTTCACGCAACTCAGAATCGGTTTCGTCGTCCGCCCACCGGCAACCGCAGCAACGGCTGTAAGGGCATCGACGAACTCCTGACGAGGCAGTCTCGTTTTCATGTCCGCACCCATACAAGGCCACGAACCGCGGCGCGCCGCCCCCGAGAACCGATTCCTGCTCGCCCCCAGGGGCTACAGACCCACTGCGCGCACCGCTATATTTAACGTAACCGCCCCCTTTTCGCCACTAGCTGTTGGGAACTTCTGCGGCCTGCCCGGCTCGTGTCCCACAGTTTACGACAGTGCTCACAGCTACCTATAGGACCGTTTCCAGAGGATCTAATCACCGTCTTAGATAGTCAGCATTGTCAACTTGTGCACGCTTGAGCCGAGAGCGCCGTAACTTGTTGTGAATCAATCTGTTACGCATATTCTCCGCCTGTCGATCGACCACGACCGGCGGTGACAGGACTCCTCCGGACCGAACAGACCCCCGGCGCGCCGAGAACCTTCACGAGCCAGGTTGATCGCGACCCGCCAACATCCGTGCGTAGTGTCACGCGCGTGTCAAGAGAAGCTGCGTCAGGTGGGCCAGCGTCTGGGCCAACTCGGGGTTGGTACCACGCTCGGCCTCGATGGTCCGCTCGGCGTGCAGAACGGTCGAATGATCGCGCCCGCCAAAGTGCATCCCGATCTCTTCCAGGCTCAGCGGCGTCAGCTTGCGCGCGAGGTACATGGTAATTTGCCGCGGCTGGCTGACCGAGCGGTTGCGCTTCCGGCCCAGGAGCTCTTGGAGGCGCACGCCGAAGTGCTTCGACACGGCCTCGAGGATCTCGCTGATTTGGAGCGGCCGCTGATTGTGGTTGACGTGCGTCGCCAGCAGCTCCCGGGCCGTTTGAACGTTCAGCGGCTTGCCGCCCAACTGCGTCTCGGTGATCAGCCGGGTCAGTGTCCCCTCGAGGAGCCGGACGTTCCCCGGCACGTGCTCGGCGATGTAGTCGATTACTTCATCGGGGACCTCGACGCCGCGCAGGCGGGCCTTCTTGTGCAGGATCGCCTGGCGGGTTTCGCGCGTGGGGGGGTCGATCTGGACCACGAGGCCCCAGTTAAAGCGGCTGACCAGGCGATCCTCCAGCGTCGGAATATCGCTGGGGGCGGAGTCGGCACTGAGGATGATCTGCTTGCGGCCCTGGTACAGCGTATTGAACGTGTGAAACAGCTCCTCCTGGCTCGACTCGCGGTTTGCCAGGAATTGCACATCGTCGATGACGAGCAGGTCCGCTCGCCGGACCGACTCCCGGAACGGCTGCCATTGTCCGGACGCGAGCGCACGTACGAAATCGTTCACGAACGTCTCGCATGGCGTGTAAAGCACGCAGGAGTCGTTGTTTCCCCGTGTCACTTCCGCGCAGACCGCCTGAAGCAGGTGGGTCTTACCCAGGCCGGAGGCCCCGTGGATGAACAAGGGGTTGTACAAGTTTCCGAGTTGGTTGCATACGGCACCGCAAGCGGCGTGCGCCAGACGATTCGAGGCCCCGACGACAAACTGCTCGAACGTGTAGTCCGCGCTAAGCGGCATGCGCGTCAGTGCCGGCGGCTGGCTCGTGGCGAGGGGCTCGCCGTTCAACTCCTGCGGGCTGGAGAACTCGACCGTCACGAGGTGCCCGCTGACCTTCATCGCCGCGTCGGCAAAGGCGTGGCGGCAGTTGGCGCGGAGGTAGTGGGCCTGCGCCGGGTCGTTCACGCGGACTTGGAGCGCGCCCCCCTTGGGTTGCGTCGGGTGCAGCGACGCGAACCAGGCGCGGTAGAACTCCGGCGTGTCAGTCCGCACGGTCTCCAGCACCTGATCCCAGTCCAGGCTCGTCTCGATTGGCATCCACGCCTCGCCCAGCCGCGCGGTACCGACGGCCCCTGCCGCCGTCCTCAGTCCTCTTCGGCTTCGTCCTCCGCCAGCGCGTCCGCGGGCTCCTGGAGTTGAAACAGCTCGCGGAGCAGCGCCGTGGCGTAACAGCCGCGCGGTAATGCAAACTGCAGCGCAAGATAGGGCCCCCGTTCATCGGCGCCAAGCGTAACTTCCGGCTCGCCGGGGCGGAAGCGGAGCGGGCGGCGGCCGCCCTTGATCCGCAGCGGGTGGGCACGGAACGTCTCGAGGGTCAGCTCCTCGCGGGCGAGAATCTGGGCTTCAGCGCCGCCGGGCTCGCCGTCCGGCTGCGACATGCGGTATCCAAACAAGGGACCTGTTGGGCTGATCTCGAAGCGATCGGCACGGGGCTGGTCCACGGCCAGGTCCTCGACGTGAAAGACGGCGCCGGACGCGTGCAGCCACGCCAGATCGCCCACACAAAGTCGGTCCAGGCCCGCCGGAAGCCGTGTGGCCAGCACCTGGTTGAACAAGTGCGATTGATATGCCGACACGTAGAAGCTGCGGATGCTCCGGTCGATGGCGGAGAACGCGCGGCGTAGTTTTCCGCCGCGCTGCACCAGGGCCTTGAGGGCTTGGCGCTCGGTGCGGAAGAGGTGCGGCCAGGCGCGGGCCGCCTCGGCGTACAGGCCGCGATCGAACAGCTCCCGCGCGTGGCGGATGGCGCCGTGGTCGTCGTCGGTGGGGCGGCCGAGAATCAGGTTCACGGCTTCCTCGATTTCGCCGCGGATGGTGGCCCGTCCGATGCGCCAGGTGTCGCCGCGATAGCCGAAACGCTGCGCGCCAAAGTAGTTGGGGACGCCGCGGCGCCCGAGTTGCGCGAGCGCGTCTTGCAGCTCGGCCAGGCGCGCGGGCTCGCTCTGGCGGATCTTGATAAGGAAGCGATTGCCGCGGAGGTGCCCCAGGCGCAGCTTGTTGGTGTGCCGTGTGGTCTGGAGGACCCGCATGCGCGGCAGGTTCAGAGCGTTGAGCTTGTCGGGGTCAACGTGCTCGACGGACATCCATTGGCGCGTGACGGCCCGGGCGTCCTTCAGGCCGGCAAAGCCGATGTCGTGCCGGCGGACGTTGAGCGCGTGGGCGATGTCCCCCACCGCCTGGTGCGTGCTCAGCCCGGCTTTTTCGAGCAGGAAATACGTGTGGGTGCCCGCGCCGTCGGCGGGATAGAGCGGAACCTCCTCGACGAGGAAGTCCGTGTAGTCCGCCTTGATCACGCCGGCGACGGGCACGAAATCGGGCAGTAAACGCGGTAGCTCAGGCACATTGGCTCCTGCGCGCGTGGGTTGTCCCGATAGACAATCCCGACCTAACGCGGATGTCGCGCCGCAATCGGCATCCGCCGGCCGAAACCGAAGGCCCGCGAGGTCACCTTCAGCCCCGGGGCCGCCTGCTGGCGCTTGTACTCGCTCGTTTGGATCTTGCGCACCACGTCGGCGACCGTCGCAGCGTCGAAACCCGCGGCCACGATAACCGCCGGACTCTCCAGCCGCACCTCGTAGCGTTCGAGTATCGCGTCGAGCACGTCGTACGGGGGCAGCGTGTCCTGATCGGTCTGGTTGGGGCGCAGCTCGGCCGACGGCGGCTTGGTCAGGGTCCCCTGTGGGATGATCTCGCGCCCCGCGTGCTCATTAATGTACCGCGCCAACGGATAGATCAACGTCTTCGGCACGTCGCTAATCACCGCCAACCCGCCCGCCATGTCGCCGTACAACGTGCAGTATCCGACCGCCAACTCGCTCTTGTTGCCGGTCGTTAGCAGCAAGCTGCCGAGTTTGTTCGAGAGGGCCATGAGGATTACGCCCCGGCAGCGGGCCTGTATGTTCTCTTCCGCGACATCCGGGGGCCGGTTGCCGAAGTGCGGCCGCAGCGTGGCCTCAAATGCCGCGTGCATGGGCTCGATCGGGATGATCGAGAACGGGATGCCGAGGTTCTTGGCGAGGGCCTGGGCATCGGCGACGCTATGACCGCTGCTGAACCGGCTCGGCATCGCGACGCCGTGGACGTTCTTCGGACCCAGCGCCGCGGTGGCCAGGCACGCGACCACGGCCGAGTCGATCCCGCCCGACAAGCCGACCACGGCCGAGCGAAAGCCGCACTTGCGGACGTAATCCCGCACGCCGAGCACGAGGGCGGCGTGTAGACCCGCCGGCCCCAGCGGGTGATGCTCGCGCCGGGTGGCCGCCAAGTTATCGAGATCGACGAGCAGTAAATCCTCGGCGAAGGCCAGCGCCTGTCCGACGGGCGTCCCGGCGGCATCCACAACGCTGCTGCAACCGTCGAAGAGCAGCTCGTCGTTGCCGCCGACCTGGTTGACGAACAGGAGCGGGACGCGGTTGTGGCGAGCGTGCTCGGCCATCAGTTCCAGCCGCGTGCCGTGCTTGTCCAGGAAGTACGGCGACGCGGAGACGTTGAAGATAACCTGCGCGCCGGCCGCGGCGAGGTCGTGGATGGGGTCGCAGACGTACAGCGGCTGGCCGAGCATCTCCTCGCGGGACCACATGTCCTCGCACACGGTGACGCCGAGCCGGATGCCGCCGAATTCGGCCGTGGGCTGCGGCCCGGCAGGCTCGAAATAACGCACTTCGTCGAACACGTCGTAGGTCGGCAGCAGCCGCTTGCGCCAGCGCGCCAGGATGCGCCCCTGGTGGACGAGGGCCACCGCGTTATACAGCGGCCGGCCGGAGCTCTGGTCGGTCCGCTCGGCGAAGCCCACGATGACCGCCAGCCTCGTCGCGCCGGCGGCGATCCGCGCGAGCGCTTCCAAGTTGCGGTCGATGACCTCGCGGCGGAGCAGCAGGTCCTTCGCCGGATAGCCGATGATCGTCTGTTCCGGAAACACGGCGAGTTGGGCGCCCGCGTCGGCGGCACGGTGCATGCCGTCCAGGATTCGCGCAGCATTCCCGTCGATGTCCCCGATGGTCGGATTGGTTTGGACCAGCGCGACCCGCACGGCGGCACCAGGTCAACGAGGCGGTTCGAAGCGGTCTACCGCAGCCACTGCAGCGCGAAGGGCAGCGCCAGCGCCGCCAGTGCTGCGACGGCCAGAATCGCTCCCACCACCAGGATCAGCATGAACCGCCGGCTCTGCTCGCGCACCAGGGTCACGAGCGCCTCGTGCTGCTCGCGTTGGGCGGCGTTGAGCCGCTGGAGCATCTCGACCTGGGAGGTCCCGGCGGACCCGAGCGTGTCGACGGCCCGTCCGAACTGCTGCAGCGACTGCGTGAGCTGCGTGTCCGACTCCTGCCCGACCTGAAGCTGGCGGGCCACCGCCCGGATCGCCTCCGCCTGCGTCACCAGCGAGTCCGGCAAACGTCCCAGGGTCTCGGTGAGCATGGCGGAGTGCTTGACCCCCGCCTCAGTGTGCTGCGCGATCCCCCGCAGGCATTCGCTGTGCGTGCGCTGCGTCTCGGCCAACTGCTCGAGCACGCCGCCGACGTGTCCCAGCGAGCCGGTTAGCTCCGCGGCGCGCTCATCCTGCCGGCGGAAGTACCGTTCCAGCTCATCGGCGAGCTGGACGACGCGCTGCGAGGCCTGGCGCACCTGCATCTGCCGGGCCTGTCGGCGCTGCCACCAGGAAACCCGCGCCGGCTCGGCCGCCGGTGCGAGCGCCCGCGGCCGCCCGTTCAGCGACTCGGGCGTCCTGCCCGCCAGCGTGCGGGTGGTCGTGTCGCTCCAGAGCTCTGCCGGCGGATGATTGGTACGGAAGATTCCACCCACCCGTTGCCATAACGAACCCGCCTTGGCCATCGCCGCACACCTCCTGGTCCGCGCGCCCGGATCCCCATGTCGCGGTGCTGGCCGGATTATACGAGCGGTACGGGCGGCTCGCGAGCGTGGAGGCGAACGGCGCCGCGAGTCTGCGGAATGTCCGGTCGTCGGGGGGCCGAGAGCATCAGAGCCGGAACGAGAGGCCGAGGAACACGGTGACGTCGTCGGCGTCGTCCGAAAGCCCGACGTTGACGCCACCGTCGAGCTGGACGTTTTCGGTCAGGGCGTAGAGCAGGCCGGTGCCGATCGACGGGGCGTAGGTTTGCCCCGTACGGTACGGGGACACGCCGACGTATTCGACGTAACCGGCCAGCTTGCCGACGATGTCGTGTTCGAGCGTCAGCGTATGCGTGAATTCGACGCCGTACCCGTCGTTCGCTTGGTTTCGGACGAAATCGAAGGCGACTTCGGTGCCGAGGTCGAAGCCGGCGGGCAGCTTGAAAGCGACGGGGACGATGAAGCCGCCCTCGATGTGGCCGCTGCTGAAGCGGCCGCCGCCGGTGGGAAACCGGATGAAGGGGAGCAGGCCGACGGCGACGTTCCCGCCGTCATTGCCGAAGAGGTTGGCCTTGAGGCGCAGCTCGGTCGGGCCGCACCCCTGCCCGCGGGTCGCCTTGTGCCTCGTTTTCGTGAGCGCGTTGTCGTAGGGCTCAGCGACGAGTTGCAGGTCCACGTTGTTGAGCAGGCCGAGCTTGAGGTTGGACGGCAATACCTGGCTCGTGTCGGTTCGCTCGCCCCGCGCGCCAGCACGCGTGAAGCTGAACAGGCCGGCCTCATACTGGAAATGCCCGGCATCGAGCGTGTACGGGGATTCCGTGACGTCGGGCCGATCGGAGTTGAACTCGCGCAACGCCTCCTTCGGCGCCGGATTGAACAACGTGAACCTGGATTTGTCGACTTCCCGCGCGTCGGGCTCCGATGTCGGTTGCTCCTGCGCGAAGGCAGCTTCATCGGCCGGCAGCGCCACGCACACCGCCAGCAGCATGGACGCCGCAGCCGGAGTGAGCCGCGCCGCACTGCGCGGAGTCGACGGCAGCGGAACGGTGAGCGCTTGAGTGCCGGCCGGGTCGGTGCGGAGTTTGTTGTCGGCGGAGACCATGTCGACCGAGCCTACGTGTTCCTCGCTTTCGTGCGCGTGAGTCTACCAATTCTGACACGCCGGCCGCAATTGCGAAGGGCGGGTGTGCCCGACGCAACCTATGTCGCGGCGGCTGGTGCGGGCGGCTCGGCAGGAGCCTCGCCCTCCCCGGCGGCGGCGGGCGGGAGGGCGCGGAGCGTGAGCACTGGGATGGACGTCGTATGGCGCAGATCGCTCACGGTCGAGCCGTGGAACAGGTCGCCGAGCCAGCGATGGCCGTGGGTGCCGGCGACGATCAGGTCCGCGTGCTCCTGCTCGGCGATGCGGGCGATCTCTTCGGATGGATCGCCGGCGCCCATGTGCGTGGAGCAGGGCAGTCCGGCCGCGCGGAGGCGCGCGGCGACGCGCTCCAGGTAGTCGGTGTCGTGCCGGGCTTCCTCGTCATCGACGATCTCGCCGACGTAGCGCGCGGTCGCGCTCTCGACGACGTGGATGAGAAGCAGCTCGGCGCCGGCGGCGCGTACGAGCGGAATGACGCCGGCGAGGATCCCGGCGTCGCGCGGCGTGGCCTCGAGGGCCAGTGCGACCCGCCGGTAGTGCCGCGGCAGCGTGGCCTCGAGGGCGGGCAGCTCCGGCGTGGGCACGTACATCCGTCGGCGCTCGCGCCAGCCGCGCCAGAGTGGCTCGACGATCATCCAGGCGATCAGTGGGGTCAGAACGACTGTGGCCGGCAGCATGACCCAGAGCACGACGAGGCTGCCCTGCGCGAACCCGGTCCAGAGCGTCTCGGCCACCAGCTTCACGTTGAGCACGATGATCAGGCCCGCCACGACCCAGGCGAGGACCCGGCCCCAGAGCGGCGTGGCGAAAATCCCCATCTTGCGGCGATCGTTCGTGAAGTGCACGAGCGGGACGACCGCGAACGGGAGTTGAAGCGAGAGGATCACCTGGGAGAAAATAAGCAGGGCGTCCGCGCCGCGATCGCCGGCCCAGAGAATGACGAGGACGGCGGGCACGATGGCGATCAGGCGCGTCAACAGCCGCCGCAGCCAGGGCCGCATCCGGAGCGCGACGAACCCCTCAACCACGATCTGCCCGGCGAGCGTGCCGGTAATGGTCGAGGACTGGCCGGACGCCAGCAGTGCGACGGCGAAGGCGATCGGGGCGATCACCGTGCCGAGCAGCGGCTCCAGGAGCGAATGCGCGTCCTCCAAGGAGGCCACTTCGTGGTGGCCGCTGCGGAAGAAGGCGGCGGCCGCGAGCACGAGGATCGCCGCGTTCACGAGGAACGCGCCGTTCAGGGCGATCACCGAGTCGAAGAAGTTGAAGCGTACTCCTTCGCGCAGGCCGAACTCGGTGCGCTCGACGGCGCGCGACTGCACGAGGGCCGAGTGCAGGTAGAGGTTGTGGGGCATCACGGTCGCGCCGATGATGCCGATCGCGAGGTACAATTCGCCGCCGCGCACCCACCCCGGGGCCAGTCCCCGGAAAATCGGCCCGATCTCGGGCCGCGAAAGGAACATCTCGACGGCAAAGCAGGCGCCGATCGTGGCGACCATGCAGACGATGACCGCTTCGATCTTGCGCATGCCGTAGGACTGGAGCGCCAGCAGCAGGAGCACGTCGAAAGCCGTGATGATGACGCCCCACAGGAGGGGAATTCCGAAGAGGAGGCGAAGCGCGATGCCGGCCCCGAGCACCTCCGCGAGGTCGCAGGCGGCGATGGCGATCTCGCAGATGATCCAAAGCACCCAGACGACGGGCAGCGGGTAATGGTCACGGCAGGCCTGGGCCAGGTCCCGGCGCGTCACGAGCCCGAGCCGGGCCGCGAGCGTCTGCAAGTGGATGGCCATCAGGTTTGAAAGCAGGATCACCCACAGCAGGCGGTAGCCGTACTGCGACCCGGCGGCCAGGTCCGTGGCCCAGTTGCCGGGGTCCATGTAGCCGACGGAGACGAGAAACGCGGGCCCGGTAAAGGTGAACAGGCGGCGCCAGAAGGTGGAGGAGCGTTGGACGGCAACGCTGCCGTGGACTTCGGGCAGTGAAGGCTGCTTCGGCCGACGCATGTCGAGAAGTAGTGTAGAACCGCGCGGCGGGGAGTCAATTCAGCATCGTCGGAAGGCCGCGCTACGTGGCGTCCGAGCTTGTAGCGCGACCGCGCCCGAGTCCGGGCGCCGGCTACGGCGCGATGTCCTCCGCGAAGGACTTCGCCGTCAGCGGCTCGCCGGTCGCGAACTTCGTGAGCTCGTTCCAACTGTACAGGTCGCCGGGACCGAAGACCTTGTCGCGCAGGTACGTGCCGGCCTCCGGGTGGCCGAAGTAGCACGAGCTGCGGGCCGCGTCGGACTTGAGCACTTCGCGCGCGATGAAGTGCCGCACCTGCGCCGCGAACAGCTCGCCCATCATGTAGCTGTGGTAATAGACCGGGTTCGTCAGAATGTGCACTTTCGCCGCGTAGTCAGGGCGGCTGCCCGGCTCCGGCGGATTCAGAAGCTGGTAGCGCCGCTTCAAGTCCCACCACAGTTTTCCGAGGTCTTGGTTGGGGTCTGAGTACATGCCTTGCTCGAAGCGCATCATCACCTGCGCCCAGGGACTGAACATCAGCCGCTCCGTGCGGAGCGACTCGCGGGCGGCCTGGCCGACGCGCGCCGCCTGCTCCGGCGGCACGCCAAGGACTTTCGTCAGCCAGTCCTCGTTCTTGACCATCGCGCCGAACATGAGCGCCATGCCTTCGGTCGTCATCGCGTGGGCCGCGTCATGCAGCACGAACGGCACGTCTGCGCGGATGTACTTGTCGTACACGCCGTGACCCAGCTCGTGCAGGATCGTGTCGGCCCAGTAGAGGTTCGGCTTCACGTTGGCGAGCACCCGCGCGTCGCCGGCGTGGTCCATGTCGCAGCAGAACGCGTGCGGACATTTGCCGGGCTTCTCGTAGAGATCGCTGTGGTCCAGGATGTCGTCGGCGGGCAGCCCGATCCCCGCGTAGTACTTCCGGGCCAGCGCCACCAGATCGGCGTCCTTGAACAGCTCGTCCAGATTGGCGCCGGGGGCCTGCGGTGCTTCCTGGAAGAACAGGTCGCCGAAGTGCCACGGCCGCAATTCCTCGACCTTGGTGTGGAACCGGGCGGCCCGGGCCGCGTCGATCTCCGTCTTCAGCTTCGCGAACGGCGCGCGCGTCAGCGTGTCCAGCTCGTCGAACAGCGTCAGCAGCTTGGCCTCGTCGATCTCCTGGAGCGCAAGCGCCATGTTGAAGAAGTTCTTGAAGCCGAGTTGCTTGGCCTCCTCGTTGCGCAGCCGGACGAGCTGGGCCAGCTTCGGCGCGGCCTGCGCTCCGACCTCCATGTACCCCTTCCAGGCCGCCTCGACCGCGGCCGAGTCCGTGTTGTTCGCCAGGATGTCCCGCACGTCGTTTTCGGTCAGCGTCTTGTCGCCGACGCGGCTGCGGAACGTGTTGAAGACCTGCTCCACGTCGCTCTCGAGATCGACGATCTGCTTCTGGAGCTGCGGGTCGGCCTGGCCGGCGAGAAACGTGCGGTACAGCTCGTCCAGCTCGCGGCGGAGCACCGGATCGCGCACGGCGTCCTGCTCCTTGAGTGCTTTGAGCCGGGCGAACGTGTTGGGGTCGCTGTGCAGATCGACGATCGTCTTCTCGACGGTCTTCTTGTGCGTGTAGGCGGCGTCCGTCCCGGTGATGTTCGCCTCCCACCACGCGGCCTGCGATTCCAAAAAGAGTGGCTTGTAGTGGGCGACGTAGGCGTCGCACAGCGCCCGAAACTCGCGCTCCGCGGCGGACGCGTCTTGGGCCCGGGTCGGGACGAGCACGGCGGTCAGGATCACGATCAGCGGCAGCAGGCGACGCATCGGGAAGCTCCAGGAGGGTTCTGTATTGGTGCGCGGATTGTACGTGTCCGGGGCGGCCGCGACCACGCTGCCGGGGGAGACAAAAACGTCCTCTCTGCTATCGAGGAGGATCGGGGCTGTGGAAAAAGCCTTCGGCCGTATGGATATGTGGCTATACTTGTCCGCGTAACCGACAGGCGCGCTTGGGGGGCCGGCCCGTGATTCCGTGGCCGGTGTTTATCGCGTCCGATAGTCCCTGGTCTTTTCCGGCCTCGTTCAGAGGGCCCGCGGGTCCGGTTCACGCCGGCGCGACGTGAGTGCATGTGCCATGCCGACGCTGGCGGCCAGATCGACCAGTCGCATTTCGGGACAATATTCTCCGTCTCCGCCCGTTACTTCTGTAGGAGCACTCGACATCGCGACGTCGATCCCGGCATAGCGAAGCGCCAAGCCGTTGGAACGCGGCTCGCGCCAAATTGCCGGATCGAGCGGCGGTTTACCTAAGGAGAGGCCCATGTGTATTCCGCGTCACCGCCTGACCGTCGGATTGCCGTTCGTCGTCGGCTTGTGCCTCGCGGGACATCACGCCTTCGGCCAGGAGCGCCAGGGGAATCAGCGCGCGCGACCGCCGCGCAATGAGCAGCAGGATCGCCGGGGCGAACGCGGCCAACGCGGCGGCCCGCAACAGTACTCCATCGAGCAGGCGATCTCCGACCAAGCCCAACTCCACACCATCGCCTTCAACGGGCTCGCCTTCATTACCGGGGACTTCGGCGCGGCCACCTTCTTGCCGCCGGGCAAGGTCTGTGACTTCTTCGGCTTCCAGTACATGCGCGACATCGACGCGGCCGAGAAGGGACACAACCCCATGTTCCTCAACCGCGTGGCCGGCAATGTGCTGCAAGCCCTGACGGACGAGCAACGGGCGAAGTTCGAGGCGCTGGCGCGCCAGCAAGCGCCACGATTCCAGGAACTGGCGGAAAAGCGCTGGCCGCTCGTCAAGGCGTTTTACCGCGAACTTAATGGCGAGATCCCTGCCGGAAGCCAAGGGCTGAACAAAGACGCCGTGGTCCAGTATGTCGGCGACATCTTCGCTTTCGACACAGAGCTGAGCTACACGCGGGCCGAAGCCTTTGGCAACATCGCCGCGTCCTTGTCTCCCGAGCAGAGGGCCTTCCTCGCCCAGATGAAGTTCGGCGACTTCAACACCTGGCCCGAAGTCGACATGGACAAGTACAAGCTGCCCCGCGGCACGGACAAGCTCGTCAACGTGGCCTACATGACCTATGCGAGCGAGTTCTTCAGTTGGTATGCCGGCTCAATCGAGGCCGACACGTACTTCTGCCCCGAGCGCCACGGCACCTACTTCGGTGGGTTCTATATGAAGGACATGCCGGCGATGGGCCAGCGCGATTACGACATCAGCACATCCGTGACCGGCGACAGCGGCAAGGAGTTCCTCAACACCCTCAACGAGCAGCAGCGAAAGCACGTCACCGCCCTTCCCGATCGGCAGCGCAAGGCGCTGCGGGAAATCGTCGATCTTCGCCGCACCATCGCAACCACGCTGCGCCGCTTCCTCAAAGGCGAACAAGCGGACAAGGACAAGGTGCTTGCGCTCGGCCGCCGCTACGGCGAGCTGGACGGGGAGCTGTCGTATTACTATGCGACCGCGTTCGCGCAGGTGAACCGGACGCTGTCTGCGGAGCAGCGCAAGACATTGATCAAATTGCGTAACCTTGACGGATACACGAGCGCGCCCGCTTATGTCTACTCCGAACCGGTTCGGAACGAAGTCACGCTCCCTGACACGGACCACTTTTTTCATCCGCCGAAAAAGGCGGTTGGGGGCCATGAATGAGAATTGCGTGCAAGTCTTGCGTCGTCGTCGCATGGCTGCCGTTGCTCGCGACGCTTTGCGCCGGCTTGGAAGGCGAGCCACGCGCGCCGGGCGCTAACGCGGATCGCGGCCGCCCTCAAGGAGCGCCCGCGGTCTTCTTGACCGAGATCCCCGCCCACAAGGGCAACGTGGTGCTCGGCCGTCCGACCGATCGCTCCGTTACGCTCAGCATTCTGGTACACGAGGCCGCCGACGTCAGTGTTGCCTGCGGACCACGTGGACAGGCCCTGAATCGTCGCGCGGCGGCTCTCACGTTGCACGCCGGGGAACCGCGTGAAGTCGTGCTCGCAGGTCTGGACACTAACGCGGCCTATGAATACCGAATCCTGAGCGCTGAATCCGGAGAACCGCTCCTTCCCGCAGATGGGAACGGGTGCTTTCATACCGCCCGCGCGCCCGGATCAGCGTTCACATTCACCGTGCAGGCCGATTCGCACCTGGATGAAGGCTGCCTACCGGAACTCTACCGCACCACCCTCGCGAACGCGCTCGCCGACCAACCGGATTTCCACATCGACCTCGGCGACACCTTCATGACCGGCAAGCACGAGAGCCGTGAAACGGCGTTGCTTCAGTACGCCGCGCAGCGCTACTACCTCGGCCTGATCGGCCACGCCGCACCGGTGTTTCTCGTCCTCGGCAATCACGACGGCGAGGAGACGAAGAACTCGGATGCGACCCGCGCCGACGGGTTGGCGGTCTGGTCCTGCACGCAGCGCAAGCGGCTCTTCCCGAACCCGGTCCCGGATGCGTTCTACACGGGGAACACGGCGGAGCACCCATACGCGGGACTGCTGCAAGACTACTACGCCTGGACCTGGGGCGACGCGTTGTTCGTCGTGCTCGACCCGTACTGGACGTCGCGCTCCACGCGCGGCGGCCGAGAGCCGTGGAACATGACGCTCGGCAAAGACCAGTACGATTGGCTTGCTCGCACGCTGCGGCAGTCTCGTGCGAAGTTCAAGTTCATCTTCATCCATCAGTTGGTCGGCGGACTCGACCAGGGCGGTCGCGGCGGTGCCGAGGCGGCCGGGCTGTTCGAGTGGGGCGGACAGGAGCTCGACGGCCGGCGGACCTTCGCCGTGCGTCGCCCCGGGTGGGAACGACCCATTCGCGAGATGCTGGTAGAGACCGGCGTGAACATCGTATTCCACGGCCACGACCATTTCTTCGCCCACCAGGAACGCGACGGGGTTGTCTACCAACTCGTGCCGCAGCCGGCGCACTGGAGCTCCCAGAAGCACTCAGTAGCCGAATATGGCTACAAAACCGGCGATTTCCTGCCAAGCTCCGGCCACCTGAGAGTGCACGTCGACCCCGACGGCGTCACCGTTGCCTACGTCCGCGCCGCCACGCCAGACATGGCTCGCCACGGCATCCGTAATGGCGAGACCGCCTTCGAATACACGCTCGGAAGGTAGTTCGAACGGGACCAGGCAACACGACCGCGCACCTGACTGGCTGAGCCCCTGTGGCCCGCCGCCCGAAAACTGATTCAAGTGTCGTGAGGGTCTTCGGCCTGGCGGCGGCGGAACGAAGGCGCTCATAAGCGCCGTGGGGCACTACCCGGAACGCTCCATGACCCGCACGGGGCGATGCGGCCGCCGGGTGCGCTCCGGGAGCGCGGCGAATGGCCGACGGGGCAGACATTGCGTTCGCGCGCGTCAGCGGCGAAACTTCCCGCACGCGCCGCCCCGACGACGGACGGCCGCCCGTGGCATCTCAGGAGAGCGTTGATGGCAGGTCAATCTCCCGCGGCCCCGGCTGCTGAGCCCCCGGCCCACAAGCCCTATGTTTCGGCCGAGACCGTCATGGCCGAATTCACGTGGTCGGCGGTGCTGGTCGGCGCGGTTCTGGGCATCGTCTTCGGCATGTCGTCGCTGTACCTCGTGCTGAAGGTCGGCATGACCGTCTCCGCGTCAATCCCGATCGCCGTCCTCTCGATCACGCTCTTCCGCGTCTTCTCGCCACTGTTTGGCCGCAACGCGACGATCCTCGAGAACAACATCGTGCAGACGACGGGCTCGGCGGGCGAGTCGATCGCCTTCGGCGTCGGCGTGACCGTGCCCGTGCTGCTCATGTGGGGCTACGGCCTGGAATACATGCGCGTGGCGCTCGTCGCCGTCCTCGGCGGCCTGCTCGGCATCCTGATGATGATCCCGTTGCGGCGGGCGTTCATCGTGAAGCAGCACGGCAAGCTCATCTATCCCGAGGGCACCGCGTGCGCGGACGTGCTGATCGTCGGCGAGAAAGGCGGCACGTCGGCCGTCAAGGTCTTCGTCGGGTTCACTCTCGCGTTCGTCTATTACTTCCTTAACGTTGGCCTGAAGCTGTGGAAAGACATCCCCGAATGGCCGCTCTGGAAGCAGGTCGGCGACAAGGCGGTGGGCTTCAAGGGGGCCGTGCTGTCCGGCGAGATCGCGCCGCACTTGCTCGGCGTCGGATACGTCATCGGCACGCGCATCTCGTGCATCATGGTCGGCGGCGGCGTCGTGGCTGCGTTGGTGCTGACGCCCGCGATCGTCTTCTTCGGCCAGGGCCTGAGCGCACCGCTCTTCCCGGGCTTGAAGCTGATCCGCGACATGACGCCCGACGAGATTCGCCAGGCTTACGTGCTGTACATCGGCGCCGGGGCCGTCGCCACCGGCGGCATCATCAGCATGTTGCGGGCCATGCCGATGATCGTCAGCTCGGTGCGCTCCGGGCTGCGCGACCTCGCGGCCAAGGGGGCCAACACGCGCGCGGGCACCGGCACTGCCGTTCCGCGCACCGAGCGCGACATGTCGATGAAGGTCGTGCTGTTGGGCAGCCTCGCGATCGTCGTGGCCATTCTGGCGGCCCAATCGACCTTCCACATGAACATCGTCGGCGCCCTGTGCATCGTGGTCTTCGGTTTCCTCTTCGTCACGGTTTCCTCGCGCCTGACCGGCGAGATCGGCTCGTCTTCCAACCCGATCTCCGGCATGACCGTCGCCACCCTGCTCATGACCTGCCTCATCTTCCTCGTCCTCGGCTGGACCACCGCCGAGCACAAGCTCACGGCGCTCTCCATCGCCGCCATCGTGTGCATCGCGGCGTCCAACGGCGGCACGACCTCGCAGGACCTGAAGACGGGCTTTCTGGTGGGCGGTACGCCGCGGGCCATGCAGCTCGCGATTCTGGTCGGGGCGCTGACGTCGGCCCTCGTCATCGGCGTCACGCTGCTATGGCTCAACGAGGGCGCGACCGTGTACTCCAACAAGGACCTGCCGGCGGTGACGCTGCCTCTGAAGGGCAACGAGTTCAAGGAGTCGGTACGCGGCCCCCACGCCAAGGAAGACGGCACCGCGTACTACGCCGTGCGCGTGCGCGTGGGAGACGTGGCAGGCGTGCCGGCCGGCAAGTACCTCGTCGACCAGGCGGGCCAAATTCACTACCTCGTGGACCCCGGCGTCAGCGGAAAGCTGCGTAAGCAGGATGATGGCACGCCGGTGACGAAGTACGCTGCCCCCCAGACTGCTCTGATGTCGTTCATCATCGACGGCATCCTGTCGCGGCAAATGCCCTGGTCGCTGGTCTTGCTCGGCGTCGCGATCGCGCTGGCCCTCGAGCTGGCCGGCATCCCGGCGTTGCCGTTCGCGGTCGGTGTCTATCTGCCGCTGTCGGCGTCGAGTCCGATCTTCATCGGCGGCGTCGTGCGGTGGATCGTCGACAAGTGGCTCCGCCGCGGACAGCCCGAAAGCGAAATGAGCCCCGGCGTGCTGCTGTCCAGCGGGTTGATTGCCGGTGGAACGATCGCCGGCGTCGTGGCTGCACTCCTCGGCCTGAACGAGAGGATGGCCAAGGCAATGGTGAATACGGGGCCCGCGTGGCTCCGGGCGCACGCCGACAGCGACGGCTTTGCCATGCTACCTTTCGCTCTGCTGGCGGTGTTCCTGATCTTCGTCGGCGGCGAAAAGCTGCTCCGTTCCAAGCACCCGGCGTGAAGAGGTCGCGAAAAGGCACCAGGACGCCGGCCGGAAAAATCACAGCAAAACAGAACGGACGCCGACCCCGCAACCAGGGGCCCGGTGTCCGTTCCGCGTTTCTTCGTGGCTTTGCGCCTTCGCGCGAGTCCGGTGTTACGGCTTCTTCGGCTCGGGTTTCGGCGTGGGTTTCGGCTCCGGCTTCTTGCTCTCGTCGCCCTTGACCGCGTTACCCTTTGCGTCAACCGTCACGGTCGAGGCCTTTCCGCCCTTCACGACATGCACCGCGAACTCGAGCTTGGTGCCCTCAAGCTTGCTCGCGACGGACACGGCGTCGCCGTGCGCCTTTTCGACGGCTTCGACCACCTTTACGAGCGTCGTCTTGTCGTCGGCGAGAGCCTTGGCGATGTCCTTGGGCTGACCGATGTGGGTGTCCTTCTCCTCGGCGGCGGTGGCCTTGCTCGCCTTCTCAGCCTTGCCCGTCTTGATGTCCACGGGCACGGCCATGCATTCGTCCTTGACGAAGCAATGCACGATGACCTGCCCCTTCTTGCCATCGATCTTGACCTGCACGCCGATGGCCACGCCCTTGCTCGCCGCCTCAGCGGTCTCGACCGCCTTGGCCAGCGTCAGCTTGTGCTCCTGCATCAGCTTGAGGGCGTCCTCATCGTGGCCCGCGCGCGCCGCGGGCGCCACCAGCAGCCCCAGCGCGACAGCAGGCAGAACCAACCAGCCAACGTTCCGTCCCAGTTTCATCTGAATCTCTCCATGCTTCGGTCCTTAGCGGTCGGTCACTCGCCGCCGCGATTTTGCCGAATGCCTGTGTAATATCCGGGAAGCGTTCCTTTTCCAATAGACGCGGCCGGGCCCTGCGGAATTCACGCAGCCACGCAAAGACCGGCCCGCGCCGCGACCGTGCGCGGGTGCGCCCGGCGGTGCCCACCAGGGCCTTTTCAGCGCAACTCGCTATGCCCGGAGGAGTTAACCACGGAGGGACCGTGCCACAGAGCAGACGACGCCCTTCGCTCTTTCTGTGACTCTGTGCCGCTCATGGTGAATCACGCGGCGCAGACGGCCGGCTACTTCTTGAGCTTCGTCTTCAGCACCGTCAGCAGTTGCTGGTTGTTGATCGGTTTCTGAAAAACGCCCGCCAGCCCCAACTCGGTATAGTCGATCGTCGTGTTCAGGTTGTCGCCGACCGAGCTGAGCATGTAGACGGGCTTGGTGTTGCCCTCGGCCTTGAGGTCGCGGACGAGGCTGGTGCCGGCGTCCACTTCCTCCATCATCAGGTCGATGATGACCAGGTCGGGGTTGGACTGCTTGTACTTCTTCAGCCCCACCTCGGCACTGCGGGCTTCGACCATCGCGTAGCCGTTCTTCTCCAGCACCAGCCGCAGGGCGTCGAGCAGGTCCTGGTCGTCGTCGACACACAAGATCACGAATTTTCCGTCTTGCATCAAAGTTCCCCTTGCGAAGTGGCGGCCAACGGCGCGGGGGCGCGGAATTGGGCCGCGACTTCGCGGAAGCTGTGGGCACGCAACGTGCCCGCCAGAAACTCGACCGCCCGGGCGAGGTTCTCCCGGGCCGCCGGCGAAAGCGATTCCCCGAACTCGTTGAACTCGTAACCGCGAACCCCCAGCAGATATCCCTCCGTCCGCGCGCCGAACAGGTCCCGCGCCAGCCCGAGCACGCCCTCCGGCGAGACGCTGTGCGTGCTGAACGTGGACCCGTTGCCCGCCTCAATCCGCCGGAACGAGAACGGCTCCGCGCCGACGGCGTCCGCATCCGCGAACACCACCACGTCGTGCCCGGCGACGTCCGCGGCATCTTCCACCGTGAGCTGGTAGTCCGACTCGACCGTCACGCCGGGGAGGAACAGCTCCTCCAGCGCGGCGGCCAGGGCGGGCCCGAGGCCGTCGTCGCGCCGGCCGGGGTTGCCGTAGCCGAGGACCAGGATTCGTCCGTTATCAGGCATCGATTCAAGCCGTTCAGAGCAGCGAGTTAAGAGTAACGAGTGGAATGGGCGCCGGCCGTTTCTTCTGAAATCGTTACTCGCTATTCGCTACTCGCAAACCCCGCGCACCTTCCGGTCAACGATGTTTCCGTCCACATCAACGACTTCGACCACCAGCGGCATCTGCCCCAGCGCGTGCGTCGCACACGACAGGCACGGGTCGTACGCGCGGATCGCGACCTCAATGTGATTCAGCAGACCCTCGGTGAGCTCGTGCCCGCTGAGGTCGTCCTGCGCGACCTTCTGGATCGCGCGGTTCATGGGCTCGTTGTTGTTCGTCGTTGAGACGATCAGGTTCGCCATCACGACCTGGTCGTTCTTGTCCACCTTGTAATGGTGGAACAGCGTGCCGCGCGGCGCTTCGAGGATGCCGACCGCCTCGTCGCGGCGCGACCCCTTTACAACCAGGTCCGTGCCTTGCAGGTCCTTGTCGTGCAGGAGCTCCTTGATCTTCTCGATCGCGTGCAGCAGCTCGATCAAGCGGGCCCAGTGGTAGGCCATCGAGATGTTGTTGGGCTTGCCCTTGGTGAGGGCCATGAACTCTTTGCGAGCCGCCTCGGCCTCTGGCGTGTCGATGAAGTCCGCGGTGTTGATCCGCGCCAGCGGGCCGACGCGATACCAGCCGGTCTCGGGGCCCAGCGGCTTGATGAATGGGAACTTCATGTACGACCACGGGCGGACTTCCTCGGCGATGTACTCGAGGTACTTCTGGTTGTCCACGTGATCGAAGATCTTCTTGCCGTCGGCGGTGATCGCCCGCAGGCCGCCGTTGTAGATATCCAGCGCGCCGTCCTGGCGGATGATGGACAGGTGGTTGGAGTCGAACGAGCCGAACGGGGCGAGTTTCTCCAGATGCTCGACGGTGTAGTCCTTGCACAGCTTCAGCGCGGCCCGCGACCAAATGACCATCTGCTCCAAGTCCTTGAGCAGCTCGTCGCGCTCCTGGATCGACAGGTTCTTGTTGATGCCGCCCGGGATCGCGCCGGTCCCGTGAATCTTCTTGCCCGCGGTGCGCTTGATGACCTCCTGGCCGTACTTGCGCATCATCACGCCCTGGACGGCCAGCTCGGGGTACTTCAGCGCCACGCCGATCACGTTGCGGATCGCCGGGTCGGCGTCGAAGCCGAACAGCAGGTCGGGCGAGACGAGGTGGAAGAAGTGCAGGGCGTGCGACTGGAAGAACTGCCCGTAGTGCATCAGCCGCCGCATCTTCTCCGCGGTCGGGGTCAGCTTCTCGCCGCCCACGATGCGGTCCATCGCCTTGGCGGCGGCCAGGTGGTGGCTGACCGGGCAAATACCGCAGAGGCGCTGGACGAGCACGGGCACTTCCCAGAACGGCCGGCCCTGGATGAAGCGTTCGAACCCGCGGAACTCGACGATGTGCAGGCGCGTCTGCCGCACCTGCCGCTTCTCGTCCAGCAGGATCGTGACCTTCCCATGCCCCTCGACGCGGGTCACGGGCTCGATGACGACACGCTTCAAACCGATTGTGGACGCTACCACGGGGAGACCTCCGGGGAACAGCGAGTACCGAATAGCGAGTAACGAATGGAAAGCGCAGCCGACGGCGCTCGCGCCACGCTCGGACAACTCGTTACTCTTAAGTCGCTACTCATCACTACCTAGTCGTACTTCACCAGCTCATACGGCAACTGCACCGGCTTGTCGGTCAACAGGGCGACCAGCGCCTCCCAGATCGTGTCCGCGGACGGGGGGCAGCCGGGCAAGTGATAATCGATTTTGACGACCTCATCGCAGGGGTAGACCTTGTCCAGGAGCAACGGCAGCTCGGGGTCGTTCGGAATCTGCCGGGCGGGGTTGTGCACCGTCGGACCCTTGAGATAGGCCTCCTCGTAGCACTCCTGCAGCGGCACCATGTTCCGCAGGGCCGGAATGCCGCCCATCGTCGCGCAGTCGCCGACCGAGATCAGAATGTCGCAGTGCGCCCGGAAGTCCTGGAGCACCCGCACGTTCTCCTCGTTGCAGCAGCCGCCCTCAATCAGCCCGATCGCGCAGCGGCCCGTGAATTTCTTGATATCGTCGATCGGCGATTTGTCGAACTGGACCAGCTCGATCAGTTTCAGGATGCGGTCATCGATGTCCAGCACGGACATGTGACAGCCGAAACAGCCGGCCAGCGAGGTCGTCGCGACTTTGGGTTTGGCCATTGCTCAGTTCCTTCGAGTGTAGAGTGCAGAGTTCTGGATGATGAGCGGCGGCCACGCCGCCTCACTCTGCATTCATAACACCTAACTCTTAACTCCAGCTTCGATCTCCGATCCAATCGGCTTCTTGTCGTACAGCCGCTGCCCGAATGGCACGGCGTAGCCGGTCCGCTTCTTGACGATCGCACCGACGGGGCAGGCCTCGGCGGCCTTGTCGGTGACGGCCAGGTCCGTGTCCTTCAAGAACGCCTCGGCATTGACGGCGATCCGCCGGTGCGCCCCGCGGTCGGCGAAGTCAAACACGTGCTTGCCGTCCACGTCGCGCGACGCGCGCACGCACCGCGCACACTGGATGCAACGGTTGTGGTCGATGAACACGTCCGGGTGCGACATGTCGAGTTCGCGTTTCGGGAACATGAACGGGTACTTCGGGGCGGCGATCCCCAACCGGTAGGCCAGCGCCTGCAATTCGCAGCTCCCGCTCTTCTCGCAGAACATGCAGAAGTGATTGCCCTCGACGAACAGCATGTCGATGATGTTCCGCCGCAGGGCATTTACCTTGTCCGTGCTGCTCTCGACGACCATCCCCGGGGCGATCGGCTGCGTGCACGCCGCCTGCGGCCGGCCGTTGATGAGCACCGTGCACACGCGGCAGCTTCCCCAGGGGGTGAGGCCCTTCATATAGCAGAGCCGGGGGATATAGACGCCGGCCTGCTGGGCGGCCTCGAGGATCGTCTGTCCCGGCTGGCCCTTGATTTCCTTGCCGTCGATGGTGAATTCGATCGTTGCGCTCATCTCATATCCCTTACATGTGCCACTGCTCTTGAGCAGTGCCTGCGGGCCGCTACGCGTGTGCGTGTTCCGACTTTCGGCCGATCACGCGCTCCGCGTCGGCCACCGCTGTCCGCAGGTCAAAAGCCGGCTGGAGCCCGTCAGTTCGCTTCTTGACCAGGGCGTTATAGGCCGGGCGGAAGTTCTTCAGCGTGGTCAGGATCGGGTTGGCCGAGGTTTGGCCGAGGCCGCAGCGGCTCATGATCTTGACCGTCTGCCCCAGGTCGTTGAGGTAGTCGAGGTCGCTCGGCTCGCCGTCGCCCGCCAGAATCCGCGCCAGGCGGTTCCTGAGCAGCACGTTCCCGACGCGGCAGGGCGTGCAGTAGCCGCAGCTCTCCTCGACGAAGAAGTCCATGAACTTCTCGGCGGCCTCAAGCACGTTGCGCTCGGGGCCGAGGACCATCAGTGCGCCGCCGGTCGCCAGGTCGTCGTAACAGATCGTGCGCCCGAACTCCTCGCGCGCCACCATCTGGCCGCTGGCCCCGCCGACCTGCACCGCGATCGCGTCCTCGGCGCCGCACAGCTTGAGCACCTCGCTCAGCTTGATGCCGAACGGCACCTCGAACACGCCCGGCGACTTGCAATCGCCGGAGATGCTCAGCAGCTTTGTGCCGGGGCTGCCTTGCGAGCCGATCTCGCAGAACGTGGCGGGCCCCTGCTCCAGGATCTTGGTCACGCAGGCGAACGTCTCGACGTTGTTGACGACGCTCGGGCAGCCGAGGTAGCCCTTCTGAGCGGGGAACGGGGGGCGGGTCTTCGGGTCGCCGCGCAGTCCCTCGCACGAGCTGATCAGGGCGGTTTCCTCGCCGCAGACGTACGCTCCGGCGCCCATTTGAATGCGAATGTCGAAATTGAAGCCTTGCTTGCCGAGGATGTTGCGGCCGAGCAGGTTGTCCTTCCGGCGCTCCTGGAGGGTGTGCTCCAGGTATTTCCGCAGGTAGGCGTACTCGCCGCGGAGGTAGACGATCCCCTCTTCGGCGCCCACGGCGTACCCGGCGATCGTCATGCCGGCGAAAACGCGGTCGGGCAACTCGGTCAAGATCACGCGGTCTTTGAAGGTCCCTGGCTCGCCCTCGTCGGCGTTGCAGAGGATGTAGCGCCGTTCGCCCGGAGCGGCGCGGGTGAACTCCCACTTGAGCCCGGTGGGGAAGCCGGCCCCGCCGCGGCCGCGCAGGCGCGAAGTCTTGACCGCGCGGATTACTTCAGCCGGCGTGATGCCGAGCGCCTTGCGGATGGCCTCCCCGCGATTGGTCGGCGTGAAGATAAGGGAGCCCTTCACGCGGATGTTGTTCAGCACCATCGCGTGCACCAGCTCGTGGGCGTTGTTGCCGTCGCCGAGCCGCGTGACGAGCCGGGCGGGGTCCATGTGCTTGCGGAGTTCGCGGACGATCCGTCGCGCCGAATCGGTCGACAGCTCGGTCACCACTACGTCGTTGACCAGCGCCGCCGGCGCCTGGTCGCACATGCCGATGCACGCCGTGTATTCGAGGGCGATCTTGCCATCGGGCGTGGTCTGGCCGACCTTGATGCCCAGCTCGTCCTCGAACGCCTGCCCGACCTCCGCGGCCCCCGCCATCTGGTCGACCAGGTCGTTGCACAGCCGGATAGTCACCTTGCCCTTGGGCTGCTCGGAGAGGAACGAGTAGAAGGAAACCATGCCATGCACCTCGACGCGGTGCACCTTGAGCTCCTGGGCGATCATCTCCATGGCGGGCCCGGACACGCAGCCGAACTTCGCCTGCACCGCGCGGACGATGTCCATCAGTCGCGTGCGGTCGCCGCCGTTAGCCTTGCAGATTTCCCGGACGGATGCTGCGAGATTGTCGCTCATGAGATACCTCGCTGGTTCGATTGCGACGCCCCACGCCGCGGAAGCTCACCCCGGCGACCGCGACGGACAAAGGCGCTGCCGCTGCTGCTGCACCCAGGTCAGCCAGCCCTCCAGGCCCTGACCTGTCTTGGAGGAAAGCTCCAGTAGCGGTGCACGCGTGTTGATCCGTGAGAGGTCTTCATATACCCGCTGACGCTCGTAGTCAAGCACGCCCAGCAGGTCGACCTTGGTCAGCACGATCGCGTCCGCCGCCTGAAAGAGCGTGGGGTACTTCGCCACCTTGTCGTCGCCCTCCGGAACGCTGAGCAGGGCGACCCGCCGATGCTCCCCGAGGTCGAACGCCGCCGGGCAGACCATGTTCCCGACATTCTCGACAAACAGGTAATCCATCCCCTCGAGCTCCAGGCCGTCCAGACCCTCGGCGACCTGCGTGGCCGTCAGGTGACAGCCCGTCCCCGTGTTGATTTGCGTCACCTGGGTTGCCACCGACCCCAGCCGCTCGGCGTCGCGCGTCGTCTGCAAGTCGCCGACCAGCACCGCGCAGCGTCGCGGCGCGAGCGCCGGGATCGTCTTCTCCAGCAGCAGCGTCTTGCCGCTCCCCGGCGCACTCATCAGATTAATGGCCAGCACGCCCGCGGCGTCCAGCCGCTTGCGGTTCTCCCGCGCGACCGCGTCGTTCGCCTTCAGCACGCTCTCGACGACCTTGATCTTCATGGTGCCCGGTCCCTGTCCTCGGTCTCGCACGTCACCGATTGCAACACGACGTCCCGGCCCGCGAGCAACTCCACGTCCGCCATCCGGCACTGCGGGCACAGGTAGTTGTCGATCGCCGCCTCAAACTCCTGCCCGCACGCCCGGCAACGCGCCCGCAGCCCTTCTTCCACTACCCGGAGCAGGGCGCCCGCCGCCGGGGTCTCGGCGCTGGCCGCACAAAACGCCAACTCCAGCGCCTCCGGCACGACTTGCCGCAGCACGCCGCACCGTACCTCCACCTCGGTAATGCGCGTGGCGTGCTGCTCGGCGGCGATCCGCTGCAACTGCTCCACGAGCGCCATTGCGATCGACATTTCGTGCATGTCAGTCCCGTGTGCCGCTGAGGAATTCAGAATTGAGGATTGAGAATTGAGAAAGACGCGCCGGCGACGCCCCGGGCCGTTAGTTTCATTCTCAATTCCTAATTCCCAAATTCTTAATTCGCTCTTTCCATCCGGCTTCCTTCAGCATATCCGCGGCAACTCCTCGCCATACGGCCGCTGCACGACCCGCCGCCCGCCAACACGCGTAATCAGCTCCACCAGCGGCGGTGCGGCGTCCGTGATCCGGCCGATCGACGCCGCCCCGCGCCCCAACGGGTTGCCGCGACACGCCGCCAGGACCCGTTCGGCGTCGCCGGCCGCTACGACCATGATGCACTTGCCCTCGTTCGCCACGGTCAGCGGGTCCAGCCCGAGCATTTCGGCCGCATGGCGGGCGGTGGTTGAAAGCGGCACCTGGGCCTCGACGATTTCGACGCTGCGCTGCGACGCCTCGCAGATGTCCGCCAGTACGCCCGCAATGCCGCCGCGCGTCGCGTCCCGCAGGAACTTGACGTCCGCCCCAGTGGCCAGAATGTCCCGGATCAAGCCGTTGAGCGGGGCCACGTCGCTCCGCAGCGTCGACTCGAATTCGATCCCGCTCCGCACGGACATTACGGCCAGCCCATGCTCGGCGATCGGGCCGTTCACCAGGATTGCGTCGCCGACCGCGACGCGTCGCAGCCCGAGCTGCACGCCGCGGCGCATTCGCCCGACGCCGGCCGTGTTGATGAACAGCCCGCGCGACGAGTCGGCCGTGCCCGCGCCGCGCTCGATGACCTTCGTGTCGCCCGTGACGACCTCGACGCCGGCCTCGCGCGCCGCCCCCGCGATCGAGGCGACGATCCGGTCGAGCACGGCCAGCGGCAATCCCTCTTCGAGAATCAACCCGAGCGACAGCGCGACCGGCTCCGCCCCCATCACCGCCAGATCGTTCACCGTGCCCGCCACCGCCAGCCGCCCGATATCCCCGCCCGGAAACTCGAGCGGCGTCACGACGTACGAGTCCGTCGTGAAAACCAGCTCGCCGTCCGGCCACGGCAAGACCGCGCTGTCCGTCAGCGCCGCCAGCCGCTCATTCCGCAGCGGCGGCAGCAGGTGCTCGCGAATGAGCCGCCCCATCAGCTCCCCGCCGCCGCCGTGGGCGATCACAATCCGGTCGTGGCCGAGGCCAGGCTTCACGGCGGTCACCGCTGCCCCTCCGGCACGCGCTGTGCGCCAGGGCCCTGAACCCTGTTGTATTTGTACCACGCCGCGCACGTCCCCTCGCTGCTGACCATGCACGGCCCGATGGGATTGAGCGGATCGCACGCGGTGGCGAACGCCGGGCATTCGCTCGGCTCCGCCTTGCCCGTAATCACCTCGCCACAGCGGCAGAGCGGGTGGCCCTCATCTTCTCCGAGCGCGAGCTCGAACCGTTGCAGCGCATCGAAGCGCCGATACACCGCGGCCAACTCCAGCCCGCTCTGCGGAATCACGCCCAACTCGCGCCAGGGCGCATCCGCGACGACGAACACGCGCCGCAGCAGCTCCAGCGCCACGCGGTTTCCGTCCGCCGTCACCACGCCCGGATACACGTTCTCGACCGCCGCCCGCCCCTCGGCCACTTGCCGGACCAGCGCCAGCAACCCCCGCATGATCTGCTCCGGCTCGAACCCCGCCACGACGACCGGCCGGCGGTGCTTTGCGACGATCGGCTGATACGCCTGCGCGCCGATGATGACGCTGACGTGACCGGGCGCCAGGAATCCGTCGAGCGGCACGTCGCCCGCGTCCAGCAACGCCTGCATCGCCGGCACCACCAGCTTGTGGCACATCAGGACGCTGAAGTTCTCGACTCCGTCGCGGTCGGCCTCCAGGACCGTCGCCGCGGTGGCCGGTGCGGTGGTCTCGAAGCCCACGCCGAGGAACACCACCGGGCTCTGCGGGTTCGCGCGGGCCAGGTCGAGCGCGGTTCGCGCCGAGTTCACGACCTGCACCTGCGCCCCGGTCGCCCGCAACCGCTCCAAGCTCCCCGACCGCCCCGGCACGCGCAGCATGTCTCCGTACGTCGCGAGGATCACGCCCGGCCGCCCGGCCAGTTCCAGTGCCGCGTCGATGTGCCGCTGGGCGGTTACGCACACCGGGCAACCCGGGCCGCTCACCAGCCGCAGGTTCGCAGGCAGCAGCGACCGGATACCCGTGCGGAAGATCGCGACCGTGTGCGTCCCGCACACCTCCATAACCTGGATGCGGCGGCCCACGTCGCGGCAGAGGCCGTGCAGCTCATCGACGAGTTGGGCGACGCGGTCGGTCAAGCTGGGCTTCCCTCCCCGCGCGGGGCTTGGTCCGTCGTTTGCGTCTCACGTTCGGAGTCGGCGGGCTCGGTTGCCAATATCTGGCGGAGGTAGTCCCAGGTCTCCAGCGCCTCCCGCTCGTCAAGCTGCGCAATCGCGAAGCCGGCGTGCACCAGCACCCACGAGCCGACATCCGCTTCCGGCGTGAGGACCCTGCTGACCCGCAGCGTGCTGCCTTGCAGGTCGACGACCGCCTCGTCCCCGCGGCACTCGATGACTTTCCCTGGAACCGCCAAGCACATGCACGACACCCTTGGACACGCCCGGGCTCGCCGCCGGCGTGACCGCCGCCCCCATCCCGCAATCGGGCTCCGTTACATTGTACCGGCCCGCCCCGTCGGAGTCCTTCCCCCAAGCGCCCCCGTGGTGCATCTGGGGCATGGGAGAATCGCCCGTTGGCGCGCATAATCGGGCGCGCCGTAGCGCGCTGCCTCGCGGAGTTAGAAGCTGATCGACCGGCCACGTGTCATCCTGAACGACCGTGTCCTCTACCGGCCGCTGACCGGCGTGGGGCATTATGTCGCGCAGTTGCTCGGCGCGCTGCCGCGGGAAAGGGACGCGGTCGCGGTCGAGCCGTTCCTGGCCGCGTTCCTGCCCGCTCCCAAGCCTCGCATGAAGGCATATCGCGGCACCACGCACCGGCCGGCTAAGCCGTCGCTGGTCCAGCGCGCGCGTAGTAGCTGGTGGCTGCGCCGCGTGTTGCAGGGTGCCTACCGAACCGCGTTTCGCGCACGAGCCTGCGGTTACGACCTGTACCACGAGCCGAACCACATCCCGATCCGCTGCGGCGTCCCGACCGTCACGACGATCCACGACCTTTCCGTGCTCTTGCACCCCACGTGGCACCCCGCCGACCGCGTCCGCTGGTACGAGCGCGAATTCGCCGCCGGCGTGCGACAAACCCGCCGTTTCATCGCCGCCTCGGAGTTCACGAAGCGGGAAATGATCCAGCACCTCGGGCTGTCGCCGGACGTGATCGACGTCACCTATCAGGCCCCGCGTCCGGCTTTCCGTCCCGCCGATGCGGACGCCGCACGACGCATCTGCCGCCAGCTCGGGCTGCCCGCGCGCTTCTTCCTGTTCGTCGGCACGCTCGAGCCGCGCAAGAATGTGCCCGGCCTGCTCGCGGCCTTCGCGGCCCTGCCGCGCGGGTTACGCGAGCAGAACCCGCTGGTCCTGGCCGGCGACTGGGGCTGGCAAACCAACGCGCTCGCGGACTCCCTCCACGCCCACGACATCGGCGGCGAGGTCCGTCTGGCCGGCTACCTGCCCGACGACGCCCTCGCGGCGCTGTACTCGGCCTGCACCGCCCTCGTCTGGCCCACCTTCTACGAGGGCTTCGGCCTGCCGCCGCTGGAGGCGATGGCGTGCGCCTGCCCCGTGATCGTCTCGAACGCGGCGTCGCTGCCCGAAGTCGTCGGCGATGCCGGCGTCCTGCTCGACCCGCGCGACGAGCCCGCCTGGACCAACGCGCTGCGCCGCATGGTCGAAGACGCGGACTGGCGGGAGCAGTGGCGACAGCGCGGCCTTCGGCGCGCCGCGACGTTTTCCTGGCAACGCTGCGCCCGCGAGACGATCGCCTGCTATCATCGCGCGCTCGGCGCACCGTGATGCGGTATGATCGCCCCCGCATGAAAGTCCTCCTGGCCACCATGCAGTTCGGGCGGGGCTACGGGCAGGGCACCGAGCGCTACGTCGCCATGCTGGCCGACGGGCTCCGGCGGCGCGGGCACGACGTGGTCATTCTGGCGGGCGACCCGGAACGTCGCGGACCTGCGCTGCCGCTCGGCACAGAATTCGAGCATGAGCCGCGCACGCTCTACTACCCGACGCGCGGCCGCCTGAGCGTGCAGGGCCTCGCGCCGCGCCGGCTGATGCCGATTCTGGAGCGTCAGCAGCCGGACGTCGTACACGTCGCGAACCCCGGCCACATCGGCGTGGGTCTGATGCAGGCCGCGCGGACGCGCGCGGTGCCCGTCGTCGTGACGATCATGGACTACTGGTGGCTGTGCCCCAAGCACACGCTCCTGCACTACCGCGGCGGGATTTGCGACGGAAACGTCCCGTGGCTGGAGTGCATTCGTTGTACCGGCGCATCCGACCGACGCCGTTGGCTGCGTACCGTGGCCCACGTCCCGGGACTGCGCGAAACGGTCATCTCCACGCTGTACTTTGCCCGCGCGCTGCTTGGCGGATCGTCGCCGGCGGAGATCATCCGCTGGACGCGCCGGCAACGGTTCCTGACGGCGGCTCTGAATAGTGCGAACGCCGTCATTTGTCTGTCGCAGGGGGCCCGCGCGCGGCTGGCCCCGCGGCTGAGCCGTCCACGCCTGCACACGATCGTCGTAGGCCTCGAGCCGCGCTGGTTCGGCGCGCAACGCTCCGCCGCCTGGGACCTTGCGCCGCGCGACCCGGCGAAGCTCACGCTCGGCTTTGTCGGGGCGCTGGCGGAGCACAAGGGGCCGCACTTGTTGCTCGAGGCCGTGCGACAACTGGGCTGGACCGCGACGCGCGTGCGGCTGGCCGGCGGCGGCACGGACGCGCGGTACGGGCGCCGGCTGCGGGCGCTGGCGGAGGGGCTCAACGTCGAGTGGCTCGGACGTGTGCCGTCCGAGCAGGTTCCAGCGTTACTGGCCGGGCTCGACTTGCTCGTTGTGCCGAGCATCTGGCCGGAGAATCTGCCGCAGACCGTGTTGGAAGCGCAGGCGGTCGGCGTTCCAGTGGTCGCCAGCCGCGTAGACGGGATCAGCGAAGTCATTTCGGACGCCACGTTGCTCTTCGATGTTGGCTCCGCGCCCAGCCTCGCCCGCTGCCTGGCCGACTGGACCGCCGCCCCGCGGAATCCACCCCCCGCAACGCCCGTGCGCACCGCGGACGAGATGGTCGCTCAGACGCTGGAAGTGTACGCGGCCTCGCGCGCCGGCCAGCGCAACGTGGCCACAGATTGTCGGTGACCCCCGCGTCGGGTGGGCGCAAAAAAAGTGTCTGAGCAGGGGGCCGACAGGCCGGGGGGAAACCTGTGCGTGCCGCGCACCGCTCAGACACCTGTTAGTCTAGCACGCTTTTGGCCGTCTACGAGGGGGCGCGCGAAAAAAGTTCCCGCTCTCCACCCGCCGCGACAACCAAACCCAGCCGTACCGGACCCGGCGCTCGCGGTAACTTCCCCGGCCAGAGACGTTTACCGTCCTTATCGGGCTGTGGGCCAAACCACCCCCGCCACCCGGGCGACCGGCTGCCAGCGCCTCACGCCAGCATGTCCGCCAGATGCTCAACCACGTGTCGCGCCCGGACCCCCGTGTGCTGAAGAATGTGGTGGCGACAACTGAAGCCCGACACCGCGACCTGCGCTTCGCCGCGCGCCCGAATCGCCGGGAACAAGCGTTGCTCGCCGACCGCCTGGGCGACGTCGTAGTGCTCGACCTCATGTCCGAACGCGCCGGCCATCCCGCAGCAGCCGCTGTTGATCTCCGTCGCCCGCCCGCGCGTGCACGCCATCAACACGGCCAGCGCATCGGCCGTGCCGAGCATGGCCTTCTGGTGGCAGTGGCCGTGGTAAAGCAGCGTCGCCGCGCCGTCCTTGAATCGCAACGCGCCCGCGTTCTGCCGCAGCTCCGCGGCCACGAAACCCTCGACCGTCACCGCACATTCCGCGATCCGCCGCGCCGCTGGCACCCGCACGAGCTGCGGCAACTCATCCAGAAAAACCGAGACGCAGCTCGGCTCCGTCCCCACAATCGCCACGCCACGCTCGGCGTAGGGCCCCAGCACCGCCACGTTCGCCTCGCCGAGTTGCCGCGCCTCGGCTAGCAGGCCCTTGCTGATCAGCGGCCGCCCACAACATTTCGTCGCCGGCACCACCACTTCGTACCCGAGTGCTTCCAGCACCTTCACCGTCGCCTGGCCGACCTGCGGCTGGTAGAAGTTCGTCCACGTGTCGACGAAATACACGACTTGCCGGGGCGCCCCCGAGTTAGCCGTCCGCGCTGCACGCTGCGCGAACCACCGCCGGAAAGTCTGCCGCGCAAACCGCGGCGGCGGCACCCGGCGATCCAACCCGTACAGATGCTCCATGATCGCCCGCGTCACCTTCGCCTGCATGACCCAGTTGCTCAGCGGTGCGAAGTGGCACCCCCACGGGGCCATCTCGACCGACGACGCGATCAGCCGGCTCCGCCGCGGCACGCCCTCTCGTTCGTTGCGATGGTGCAGCCACTCCGCCTTGAGCCGGGCCATGTCGGTGCCGGTCGGGCACTCGGTCTTGCAGGCTTTGCACGCTAGGCACAGGTCCATGACCTCGTCGAGCGCGGGGTCGGACAGCCCCTCGAGCAGCCCGCGATTCGACAGCGCCGCCCGCAGCGCGTTCGCCCGCGCCCGCGTCGTGTGCGTCTCGTCGCCGGTCGCCATGTACGATGGGCACATCGTCCCCACCAGGCGCTTGCGGCATTCGCCCAGCCCACTGCACATCTCCGCCAGCCCCGCCATGCCGCCGTACGCCGAGAAATCCAGTAGCGTGGCCGGCTTCTGCGACTCGAACCCCTCGCCGTAGCGCAAGTTGGCGTCCATCGGCAGCGGCTCGACGATCTTGCCGGGATTGAGCACGTTGTGCGGGTCGAACGCGGTCTTCACCTTTCGGAAGGCCTCGACCAGCACCGGGCCGAACATCCGCTCGATCCACTCGGACCGCACCAGCCCCTCGCCGTGCTCGCCGGTCATCGCCCCCTCGAATTCGCGCACGAGCAGGCTGACGCGGTCCGCGATGCGCCGCAGCTTCTCGACCCCCGCGCGCGTCTTCAGGTTCAAGGCCGGCCGCACGTGCAGCAGCCCGACGCTGGCGTGCGCGTAATACCCCGTCCGCGGCACCTCCTCCGCCGCCAGGATCTCGTGCAGCCGCACGATGTAATCGTGCAGCCGCGCCGGATCGACGGCACAGTCGTCCACGAAGTCGTATGGCTGCGTGTCGCCCGGCCGCGACATCAGCAGCCCCGTGCCCGCCTTGCGCACCTCCCAGATGTCCGCCTGGCGCTCCGGCTCGACCACGATCGGCCACGCATAGCCGATCGACTGCGCTCGCAGGTCGGCCACCAGGTCGTGCAGACGTCGCTCCAGCGCCGCCGCATCCTCCTCGTAAAGCTCGACGATAAGTACCGCGGCCGGATCGCCGTCCAGAAACCATCGCCGCCGCCGCATCGCCGGATTGTCCTTCGTCCCGTCGAGAATCAGCTTGTCCACCAGCTCGACCGCGGCTGGGCGATGCTGCAAGAGCACCGGCACGGACTTGAGCGCCTTGAGCAGGTCGTCGTAGTGGACGACGACCAAGCCCTTGTAGCGCGGCAGCGGCAGCACGTTCAGCGTGGCGCCGACCACGATCCCCAGCGTACCCTCGCCCCCGACCAACACCTGCTCGACGTTGATCCGCTCGTCGCCGACCCGCAGCCGGTCGAGCGCATAACCGCCGTTACGTCGGAAGACCTTCGGGAAGCGCGCCGCAATCTCGCCCGCGTATTCCCGGGAGATGGCGGCCAGTGCGTCCTCGCAACGGCGGGCAAGTGGGTTCTCGGCCGCGCCTCTCGCCGCCCCCTCATGCGCCTCAGTTCCCCACGATGCCAGCGACCCGTCGGACAGGACGACATCCACGCCCAGCACGTGGTCGCTCGTCCGCCCCATGATGATCGAGTGCGCGCCTGCCGAGTTGTTGCCGATCATCCCACCGATCGTCGCCCGATTCGACGTGGCTACGTCGGGGGAAAAATGCAACCCGTGTGGCTTCAACTCCGCGTTGAGCTCGTCGAGCACAACCCCGGGCTCCACCCGCGCGATTCGCCGCTGCGGGTCGATCTGCAAAATGCGGTTCAGATGACGCGAACAATCAAGCTGCACCCCCCGGTTCACCGCCCCGCCCGAAAGGCCCGTGCCTGCTCCACGCGGCGTAAGCGGAACCCCATGCCGGCCGCACCATTGTACCGTCGCGACCACGTCTGCGATCGACCACGGCAGCACGACCGCGTCCGGTCGCATCTCATAGATGCTGGCGTCCGTGGCGTAGAGCACCCGCGCCAACGTATCCGTGCGAAGCTCGCCCGCGATGGCCGAAGCCAGCTCGTCAAACGGTGCTGCGCGTGCGTGAGTCGAAGAGTCCATAAACCCAACGTGGGGGCCGGCCGCCGCCGCTGCTTGGTCGCCATCTGCGCCCGCCGGTCTGGCCACGGCTCGGCCCCGGGGCGTCCTGCCGCCCGCCTCGACCGGGCCGGCGGCGTCCTGTGCATTCTACCGGCGGCATTCGCCAGCCGCGATCAGGTAACCTCTTCGTACCTTGGACCGATAACAACTGTCGCGGCGCCGATTCCGCAACGCACTTCGGCGTTTTCTCCGGCGGCCGCGACCGCGTGCCCGACAGGCCGCCCGGGCGACCCGCTGGTGCGACCGCCAGTGTGAGAATTCTCTCTCGCACCCCCACGCCCCGCCCAGGCCTGAGTTGGCGACGTCCCGGCGACCACCAACTGCACGCGTGCGACGCGACCGGTGTGCTGGCCTCGCAACCCATTGCCCTCCGCGTGTGAATCTACGAAACGGCCTGCGGGCTCCGCTCCCAGCCCCGAAAAATGTGCTGGAAAACTTGGGTCCGGTGTGTGGCCGATGGTATACTGGCCAGGAGACGATGAGGAATCTCTCTAGGTTCTGTCCGTACGGACCTGCAGAAGGAATGGAGAAAGATATGCGAGCACGTCTGACCCTGACGACGATCACGCTTTTGGCAACGCTTTCAGCCGCTGCTTTGGCCACGCC
>PMMM01000213.1 GCA_003162245.1 Phycisphaerales bacterium | reverse complement strand
TGTTTTTCAACAGCCCCACAGGCACCTATTTCCTGCACGTGCCGCACGCGGACGACGCGCGGTTGCCGTTGGCGTCGCACCGGTACGTCCACGCCATGTTCGGATCCAGCCTACGCTGCGGCCCCGCCCGTTCCCACGTTCCCACCTTCCTACGTTCCCACGCCTCGCGTTCCCACGCCCGCCCGCCCATTACTTCTGACTTCTTCGTTCTGACTTCCGACTTTTTCCGCCAATCTCCGCCACGCCCCGCGAATTCCCGCCACCCGCCGTCAGAATCCACCAATCTCGCCCCAACCCTCGCCCCGCCGTTGTTCTCGTGCTAGTATTCCTAGTATGCCGCCTCCGCCCCTCCAGCCCTGGGCCGCTCGGTCCCTCGGCCCCTTCGTCCCTGCGCCCGTTTTCAAGAGTCTCATTTGCGCCCCGTACAATGATGATACTCTTGATACCCTTCGCCCCACACGCTCCAAACCGCGTTCTTATCGCCCCACGCCGATACTCTTCGACCGCTCCACCCCGCCACCCGACCGGCCGGCCGTGGTTATCGGAAGGTTCCCATTTACGACCCGTACAAACATGAACATCTTGAGCACCTTCGGTCCCCACGCTCCAGACCGCGTTTTTATCGCCCCACCAAGGCTGTCGTTGAGCATCTTCCCCCGCCACGCGTGCCAGCCCCGCCCTGTGGACGGCTCACACCCGCCCCCCCCACTCCGTCACGTCCACGCGCGGCGGCAGCGGCCACAACCCGCCCCGTCAGGCTTCCACGTCGAGCCCGCCGACCGGCGCGGCCGGGGTTGAGGTGTTGGTGTCCGGCTGGTCTTCCGTGGCCCCCTCTTCGGACGGCCGGCCCTGGCTGCCGGCGCCCTCGGCGTCGGAATACACCTGGCTGTCGCGATCGCTGGACTCGATCACGTCTTGCAGCCGCTCGGCGAACGCACCCGGCCCGGTCCGTTCGGTCTCGGCGGCGCTTTCCTTCGCCTTGCGTTCGACGGCGTGTGTCTGGGCCCCCTGCGTCTGAATGATCGAACCCAGCCAGGTGGGCGGAATGCCAGCCATGGCCGATCCTCCGCGTCAGTCGCTCTGACTCACGAACGCGCGTCGCCGGGTCTGGAGCTGGGCCCGCAGGCGGGCCAGGATGGCCGAGTGCATCTGGCTGACGCGCGACTCGGATAGGTCGAGCGTCTGCCCGATCTGCTTCATCGTCATCTGCTCGTAGTAGTAGAGCACGATGATCAGCCGCTCGGCGCGGCTCAGCCCGCGCGTGATCAGGTCTTTCAGGTCCTGCTTCTGGGCCTCGACGGTCGGGTCGGGGCCCGCCTCGTCCGGGAGCACGTCGATCTCGAACACGTCCCGCTGCGACTCGGGGTCCGTGTACTTGCGCGACAGCGAGACGAGCGTGACCGTGCTGGCGTCGCGCAGCAGCTTCTGGAACTGCGCCCGCGGCAGGTTCAGCCGGCGGGCCACTTCGTCCTCGTTCGGGAGACGCCCCAGCTCGACCTCCAGCGTCCGGCTGGCCTCGGCCAGCTGATGCGCGCGGTGACGGACCAGCCGCGGCACCCAGTCCATGTTGCGCAGCTCGTCCAGAATCGCCCCACGGATCCGCGGCGCGCAGTACGTCTCGAACTTGACCCCGCGATTCAGGTCGAACGCGTCGATCGCGTCCACCAGCCCGAAGATCCCGCTGCTCATCAGATCGTCCACGTCCACCTCGTCCGGCAGCTTGGCGCCGATGCGCTCGGCGTTGAAGCGCACGAGATACGTGTAGTGCTCGATGAGCCGGTTGCGGATGTTGTCGTCGCCGGTGCGCTTGAAGTCACGCCACGCCACGTCCAGGCTGCGGGTATCCGGGAAGGACCGCGTGCGCTGTTCGCGGCTGACTCGTCGCATACGGCCAGATCCACCGGGCATTCTGCTCATGCTTGACCTGCCTCTCCCGCCTCGACGGCGCTGGGCGACTCTTCCGGCTCGGGCTCATCGGGTTCGACGATCTGGATGGCGTCGAGGTGCTGGCGGTCGATTTCGACCTTCTTGCGCTGCAAGTGATCGCGCAGCACCTGTTTAGCCGCCCAGCCCGCCGCCTGGCCGGCCAGGGAGCCGACAACCATCGCGACCAGGCCGCGCGTGAGGATGGCGGTCGCCGAGTTGCCGGCGGTCAGGCCCGCCAGCACGGCCACGGCGAACGCGAGCAGCCCGACCTGCGCTCCAGTGCCCCGGACCATAGTCTATATCCGTGTCATCCTATCGGCGTGCTTTTCAGCCCCCTTGCACGTGAGCTTCAGAGGAAGAGGGTGGCTATTTTTGCCCATACCGGTGCGGCGCGAGCGGCGGCGCGCACGGCGGGGCAGAGTTGCGTGCAAATCCGCGCTATGCGGACGCTGGCGGAACAGTGCGGGTAGCGCACCGTAACCGGTATCTGCGCCCCGGCCGCCAGAGCGACGTGCCGATCGTGCGGCACGAAGCCGAGGTACTCCACGGACAGTCCGAGAAATGCTCGTGCCACGCGCACCAGCCGCCGGGCGGCATTTTCCGCCTCTCGGCGGCTGCGCGCGAGGCTTACGACCAGGCGTGCGCGGCCGGCAAAGCCGTGCTGCCAGAGGTATTTCAAGGTGGCGTAGCTGTCCGCCAGCGCCGTCGGCTCGGGCGCGGCCACCAGAATGACGTGCTCGCTGGCCAGGACCGTGGCCACGAGCGTGGCGTTCAGGCCGGCCGGACAGGCTACCACCAACATGTCGCACGCGGAACGGAGCCGATCGACGGTCTGTTCCGTCTCCGCGGCGGACCGCCACTCACGCCCGGCAGCAAGACGCAGGTCGCCGGACACGCGCAGTCGCCCGCGGTCACCCACGCGCAGGTCGAGCGCCGCCGCGTCGTCGTTCGGTGCTGTGGCGTAGCATGGAATCGCGGCGGTTCGCCGCGCGAGATCCGCGCCGCCGAGAATGACTCGTTGGCCGCGTTGGGCCAGGAGAATCGCGAGGTTCAAGGCCAGGTTTGTCTTGCCGAGCCCGCCCTGCCCGCTAATAAGAGTGACGACCTCCCCTCCCTGGCGCTTTGCTTCCGCGTCCGGCGAACACTGGTGGCTACGCAGTGCACCCATTGGGCGGCTGACCGCAGCCCACCTGACTACCCGTCCGCAGCACACACTAGCTCAGCGACACGCCTTCCGCAAGCCTCTTCGATGTCCTGCGGCACGTTTTGCCCGGTCGCCAGGTAGGACACGCCGAGACTCAAACGCGTGATCGTGTTGAGAACTACGCCGAAGCCCAGCGCGTCGTCCAGCCGCGTCAGGACCAGCCGGGAGACGCCCAGGGGAGCGAATTCACGTGCCGTGCGGGCTTGCACGCGCGCGTCGAGCGACGCCGGCAGGACCAGGTGCACCTCGTCGGGGTGAGCGGCGCGCAAGAGTGTGGCCAGCCGCGCAAAACGTGCCTGCTCGCGCAGGCCGACGCCGGGCGTGTCAATCAGCACTAGCCCGGGCGCCGCCAGATGCTTGAGCGCGGCTTTCACCTCGGTAATCGTCTGGGCGGTATGGAGCGGCACATCCAGCACGTCGGCGTAACACCGCAATTGTGCGTGCGCGCCGAGCCGTTGCGCGTCGAGGGAAAGCAGCGCGACGGGCTTGTGCCGGCGCAGCTTGAATAGTGCGGCGAGCTTGGCGACGGTGGTCGACTTGCCGCTGCCTGAGGGCCCGACCAGGGCCACACGCCGCGGGGCATCCGGCGGCAACGTCACGCCCGGGGCCGGTGGCAGCATCCGGGCGATGTAGTCACGGACGGCGGCGCGCACTGCAGCGTCATCCGGCGGTGCGCCGGCGGGAAGCTTCGCCGTCGCCTCCAGCACGAGTCGCCCCGCCAACTCCTCCGCGACGTCCTGCTGCACAAGCTGTACGAAGTAGGGATACAGGTGCTCCGGCACGCGTGGCGGCACGCCGGCGGCAGCGGGCGACGGGAGGTTGCCGCTTCGGGGCGCGACCCGGAGGCGCGGGGCGGGGGTGGACAGGTTCGGCGGCGCGGCGGTGATCTCGATCGGTTCGTGGCGCGCCCAGCCGGTGAGTCGCCCGGCGGGGAGCGTGCGCGTACCGAGGATGACGGCGTCGGGGCCCAGCTCACGTTTGACCGCCGCGAGGGCGTCAGACATGGACCGGGCGCGGAATGTCCGCACGTTGTAGCTCAAGGCCGGCGACTCCATGGGCCTTCACGTCCACACCACGAATGATCTCGTTCAACGCGAGCACGGGGGTTTGCGGCAGCACCGGCTCGATCAGCCGGCGCACCCACAGCCGCACTTGCGGGGAGCATAGGACGATGACGGGGGCGCCGGCGGCGGAGGACGACGCGGACTCGACCTGGCGGCGGATCTTCAGGGCCAACTCGGCCTGACGATCGGGCGGCACGGTGAGCGACGAGCCGTGCTCCAGGCGTTGGATGTTGCCCTGAATGTAGTCCTCGGTGGCCGGGTCGACCGTGACCGCGTGGACCACGCCGTGCGTGTCCTTGTACTGCCCGCACAGCGTGCGCGCCAGCGCGTTGCGCACGTATTCTGTGAGGATTTCGGCGTCCTTGGTCTTGGGCGCCCAGTCGCCCAGGGTCTCCAGGATCGTTTCCAGGTCGCGGATCGGGACCCGCTCGCGCAACAGGTTCTGCAGGACCTTCTGCACCTCGCCGGCCTTGAGCAGGTTCGGGATGACCTCGTCCACCAGCCCCGCGTTGCGCTGCTTGAGGTGGTCGAGCAGGTGCTGCGTGTCGGCGCGGGTCAGGAGCTCGGCGGCGTGGCGTTTGATGATCTCGGTCAGGTGCGTCGCCAGCACGCCGGTGGGTTCGACGACGGTGTAGTTCAGGCGCTCGGCCTGCTCGCGCCGGTCGGGCGGCAGCCACCAGGCGCGCAGCCCGAAGGCTGGTTCGCGAACCTCGAGCCCGGGCAGCGACCCGCCGGCGACGCCCGAGTCAATTGCGAGCAGTTGATCGGGGTAAATCTCGCCGCGGGCGACCTCCTGACCCCGCAGCAGGATCGTGTATTGGTTGGGCTCGAGCGTGACGTTGTCGCGGATGCGCACCGGCGGGACGACCAGCCCCGACTCGAGGGCCATCTGCTTGCGGATTCCGGCGACGCGGTCCAGCGTGTCGCCGCCGCGGGCCCGGTCGATCAGCCGCACGAGGGCAAAGCCCACTTGCAGCTCGAGCGGGTCGACCGGCAAGTGCGTTTCGATCTTGGGCGGCTTGGTTTGCTCGCGGACGCGCTGGTCGGTGGCCTTCTGCACGACCGTGAGTTGGTTTCGTCGCAGCATCAGCGCCAGGAACGCACAGCCGGCGGCCATAGTGAGCAGCGGGAACTTGGGCAGCGGCGTAAACATGAGCACGGCGAGGAACCCCGCGGCCAGCATCAGCGCGACCGGCTTGGCCAGGAGTTGTCCGAGCACCTCCTCGCCCATGTTGGTCTGGCCGGCGCTGCGCGTCACCAACATGCCCGCGCCGACGGAGAGGATGAACGCCGGGAGTTGACTTACGAGGCCGTCGCCGATGGTGAGCTTGGTGTAGATTTCCAGACACTGCAGGACGCCGAGGTTGTGCTCGACCATGCCGACGTACAGGCCGCCGAGGATGTTAACGAAGGTGATGATGATGCCGGCGATCGCGTCGCCGCGCACGAACTTGCTGGCCCCGTCCATCGCCCCGTAGAAGTCGGCCTCGCGGGAGATTTCGGTGCGGCGGCGGCGGGCTTCCGTCTCGTCGATCGTGCCGGCGTTAAGGTCGGCGTCGATCGCCATCTGCTTGCCGGGCATGCCGTCGAGGGTGAAGCGGGCGGCCACCTCGGCGACGCGGGTGGCGCCCTTCGTGATCACCACGAACTGAATCACGGTGATGATGAGGAAGATGATGACGCCGACCGCCAGCGAGTTGGCGGCCACGAACTGTCCGAAGGTCTCGACCACGCGGCCGGCGGCGGAGGTGCCCTGGGCGCCGTTCGAGAGGATCAGGCGCGTCGTCGCGGTATTGAGCACCAGCCGCAGCAGCGTCATGGCCAGCAGCAGGGATGGGAAGCTGGAGAACTCGAGCGGGGCGCGGATGTACATGACCGTCATCAGGACGACGGTCGTCAGCAACATGTTGGTGAGCAGCAGGAAGTCGAGGGCCTGCGTCGGCAGCGGGATCAGAATGACGAAGATGAGCGCGGCGGCGCAGGCGGGGAACAGTATCCCGCGGTGCCGCGTGAGGAACTGGAGAGCCGCGTTGTTATCGAGCGCCAGTGCCATTGGTCAACTGTTCAATCACGAGCCTGCGGCTGTTCTCAGCCGGCCCTTCTCGAAAGCTGGTATACGAACGCCAAGACCTCTGCGACCGCCCGGTAGAACGCGGGCGGGACCTCGTGTCCGACCTCGACGGCGGCGTAGAGCGCGCGGGCCAGCGGCGGGCGCTCGACGACCGGAACGCCGTGCTGCCGGGCCAACTGGCGGATGCGTTCGGCCAGCAAGTCCCGGCCCTTCGCGGTGACGCGCGGCGCCCCCATGGTTGCCTCGTCGTAGCGCAGCGCGATGGCGTACTCGGTGGGGTTCGTGACGACCACGTCCGCCCGCGGCACTTCGCGCTGGACGCGCTGCATGGCCAGCCGCGTCTGGATCTGGCGGCGGCGTTGCTTGAGCAGCGGGTCGCCCTCCATGCGCTTCAGCTCCTCGCGCACCTCCTGCTTGGTCATCCGCAACTGCCGTTCGAGCTTGCAGCGTTGCCACAGATAGTCGGCGATCCCCAGCACCAGGAGCACCAGTGCCATCCGCAGGGCCAGATCGTAGAGCAGCCCCGCGGCCAAGACGTAGATTCCGGCCGGGTGGCTGCCGCCGCTGCCCAGGACCACATCGATCCGGTCGCGGATGCTGTAGTACGCGATGGCCGAGAGCAGGCCGATCTTGCAAAGACCCAGCAGCAGCCGCGTCAGCGAGTCGGAGGACACCAGGCGCTTCAGCCCGGTCATCGGATTCAGGCGGTCGGGCTTGAAGCCGAGCTTCTTCCAGGTCAGCACGAGGCCGGATTGCGCGAGCGTGCCGGCGGCGGTGATGACAGTGAGGAGCAGCAGGAAGGGCAGGGCGAGGTCGGCTGCGGCGCGGGCGATCTGCCGGATCAAGGGCAGCAAGCCGGTCGTGGTGACGGTCGGGGGGTCGCCGAGCGCGCGGGTCATGCTCAGCACGGTGCCCATCATCTTGGGGCCGAGGAACTTGAGGAGCAGCAGTCCAGCGAGGAGCGCTACGGCTCCCGACAGCTCCGGGCTGCGGGCGATCTGGCCCTCCTCGCGCGCCTCCTGGCGGCGTCGCGGGGTCGGTTGCTCGGTTTTGTCGCCGGCATCGTCCAAGGCCATCGGTGGTATCCCGAATCAGGTTCCGACCAGCGTGTTGAGCCACCGGCAGGCGTGCTCGAGCGCGCCGATCAGCGCGTTGGCGGCCGAGGGCAGGGAAACGGCCATCAGCAGGAATGCCAACATGGATTTCACGGAGAAGCCGAAGCTCAGAATGTTGAATTGGGGCATCGTGCGCGAGATGAACCCCATCGCCAGGTTCACGAGGAACATCGCGAGCATCGTCGGGGCGGCGACGCGCAAAGCGACCTGCCCGCCGAGCGTAAGCGCTTGTAGCAGTAGCTCCGAACCCAGCCGGGCCGAGAAGCCGCCGCCGAGCAAGGGGATCGTGCGGAAGGTCTCGAGGCAGGCGGTGACGATCGCCCGGTGCCCGCCCACGATCAGGAACACGACCATGGCCAATTGCAGGTAGAACATCCCGATCACCGTCTCTTGCTCTTCGGTGTTGGGGTCGACGATTTGGCCGAAGGCGATGCCGGACTCCTGGGCGATCAGCAGCCCGCCCATTTGCAGGCCAATGAAGCAGGCCACGCTGACCGCCCCGATCAGCGCGCCCAGCAGCACTTCGCCGGCCATCGCCAGCACGATTCCGCCCGGCGTGGCCGGGGCGGTCGCCGGCAAACTGACCACCGGCGTGAGCAGCGCCGCCAGCCCGAGCACGAGCACGACGCGCACGTTCGTGGGGACCGCCAGGGAGCCGAGCACCGGCTGAAACATGATCAGCCCGCCCAGACGTGCGGCCACCAGGGCGAACACGGGCAGCTTCAAATACTGGGCGAGCAGCTCGAAGGGCATACTTCAAACCCGGATTCCCGGTCCTCCGCTCGGATGCGACCGCGCCGACCCGGCCCGACTCCGCTGCGTCACGGCCCGGCGAACAACTGCTGGGAGTACTCGACGATGCGCTGCGTCAGCCAGGGCACGAAGAGGATGGCCACGCCGATCATGGCCACGATCTTTGGCACGATGCTGACCGTCTGATCCTGGATCTGCGTGACGGCCTGAATCAGGCTGATCGCCAGGCCGACCAGCACGCCGATGCCCAGGATCGGGGCGGAGATGATGAGCGCAACGATCAGGGCGTTGCGGCTCAGATCGAGTGCGAAAGGCAGCTCCATCGGGACTCTCCGCCGTGGGGCCGGCTTGAAACCGGTCCCGCAGTTCTTGTCAGGAGACGCTCGCCATCAGCGAGCCTGCGACCAGGTGCCAGCCGTCCGCGAGGACGAACAGCAACAGCTTGAACGGCAGCGAAATCAGCACGGGGGGCAACATCATCATGCCCATCGACACCAGCACGGTGGCAATGACCATGTCGATCACCAGAAACGGCAGGTAGATGCGAAAACCGATGATGAACGACGTCTTCAGCTCGCTTAGAATGAAGGCAGGGACCAGGGCCGTCATCGGCACGTCGCGCTCGTCGAGCACCTCGTCCTCGGGCACGGCGCGGGCGGCGGCGTACTCGTACATCATGTACACGTCCTGCTCGTTCCCGGTCACCCGAATCTGCTCAAACATGAACCCGCGCAGTTCGCCGCCGGCGGCGGCGATGGCGTCAAGTTGCCCGAGGCGGTCGTTCAGATACGGCTGCACCGCCTTGCTGTTGATTCGTTCCCACGTCGGCGCCATCACGAGAAACGTCAGGAACAGCGCCAAACCGACCAGCACCTGCGACGGCGGCAACTGCTGCGTGCCCAGCGCCTGCCGCAGCAGGGCCAGCACAACGAGCATCCGGATGAAGCACGTCATCATCAGGAGGATGCTCGGCGCCACGGTTAGCAGCGTGAGTAAAACCAGGATTTGCAACGAGCTACTCAGCGACTCGCGATTGGCGGCCTGCGGCAGCAGACGACTCACATCGGGGATGTAGATCGGGTCTTGCTTGCGCTCGGTCCCCTCTGCGGCGGGGGCGGCGGACACATTGTCCGTCACCGCGCCGGTTTCGCGTGTCGGCGGCGCGCTCTCCGGCTCCGTGGACTGCGCCGCAGCCGGCCGGACGGCGCTGCCCAGGAGCAGCAGGAGCAGGGTGACGCCCTGCATCCATACGCCGGCTTGCCAGAGATGACCCGCCGTGCGGACCATCGACCACTCCTTGGTCTCTTGGTTGCCGCCGGTCTCCGACCGGCGCAGACCCCCGGCGCTAGGACGCNNGGACGCCGCGCCGGCGGTACGTAGTCGCTGTAGCGTGTCGCTCAGCTTCTGCCGCACCGCGTCGAGGCGCGGCTCGTCGGGGGTTAGTTGCTCGTCGCCGCGGTCGTCCGTGGCGCGCGGATAGGCGCCGGCCTCGCGTTCGAGGCAACGGGCGAACTCGGCGGTATGACTGTCGGGGCGCTGCGCGGCGGCCTGGCCGAGCAAGCGCGCCGCCAAGTCGGCATCGTGAATGACATCGAGCGCCCGCACCGCGTCGGGCGTACAGCCGAGCAGCACGAGGCGCGGGCCGACGCGCACCAGGCAGACCGACTGCCGCGGCCCGAGCGCAGCGCGGCTCACCACCTCGATCAGCGTTGTGCCGCGCGGGCGCAGCGCCCGGCCGAGCGCCGTGCCGGCC
>PMMM01000200.1 GCA_003162245.1 Phycisphaerales bacterium | reverse complement strand
CGCCGCGTGCCACTGCTCTTGAGCAGTGACCGGATGGACGCAGCGTTCGCACGGCAGACCCTGCGGCGGGAACAGAATTCGGCTTACCGGCCCACTCCGCCGGCTTTTTTCGCCGTTGCACCACGCGCCGGATGGCGCGCACAAGCGAGTCCCTGCGTCTCCTGCAAGATGCGCAGGCTCCGTTGACACGGACGTCATGTTTCAGAAACGCCTGACCTGGTTCTGGATCCTGCTCGGCCTGCTCACGCTGGTCATCATCGCCCGGCTCGTGCAGATCCAGGTCCTCGACGCCGCACGCTATAACGAACTGGCCGCCCGCATTCTCACGCAACGCCCCGAGTACACCCCCGCCCGCCGCGGCACCATCTTCGACCGCCTCGACCGGCCGCTCCTCAGCGACGAGCCCACCTCCGACATCTGCATCCACTACGGCGTCGTCGTCGGACGCGACGAGTACCTCCTGAGCGTGGCCCGCGCTCTCCGCCGCCGCGGCGACTTCCCGGCCGACCTCACGCTGCGCGAGATCACCGACGAGCTGCGCCCCCGCATCGGCCACATGTGGCACCGGCTCGCGGAACTGACCGGCGTGTCCGTCGCGGAACTCGAGCAGCGTCTGGCCGGCACGCGCGCCCACATCGAGCGCATCCGCGACGCCGTGCAGGAGCGCTCGCCCAACGTCCACCGCATCGCCCAGGAAGATCAACTGCTGCCGATCGTCGAGGACGTAGACAGCGACGTGGCGCTAGCCGTGCGTCTCGAACTTGAGGCCGCGCCGTGGCTGACCGTGGTGCCGGGCTCGCGCCGCGTCGCCCACGACGCCGACGCACTCGTGCATGTCCTTGGACGCCTGGGCGCGGTCAGCCCCGAGCGCATCGCCGAGGACCCGCTCGCCGACGACGAGCTGCGCCGCCTGCGGCCCGAGGACCATTGCGGCATCGCCGGCGTCGAGCGTACCGGCGAGACGGCCCTGCGCGGCTGGCGCGGGCGCGTGCTGAAGAGCTATGACGGACGCGTGCTGGAACGCACCGACCCGCGGCCCGGTCGTGACGTGCATTTGACGATCGACCTCGACCTGCAGCGCCACATCCTCGGTTTGCTGCAGGACGCCAACTGCCCGGCCGGCGCTTCCGCCGTCGTCATTGACGTTGCGACGCGCGAGGTCCGCGCCCTGGTCAGCTACCCCGTCTACGAATACGACCGCTTCAGCGAGGACTACGACGCGCTCCGCCGCGATACGAAGAACCTGCCCCTGCTGTTCCGCGCCGTCCAGGGCCAGTATCCTCCCGGCTCGATCTGCAAAGCGATCGGCCTCATCGGCGGCCTCACCGAGGGCGTCATCACTCCCGAAACGCGCTTTGAATGCAACGGCTTCCTGCTGCCTGACAAGCCCGACCGCTTCCGTTGCTGGTATTACAACGACTATCGCCTCGTGCACGGCTCACAGGACGCCGAGAGCGCCGTCCGCAATTCCTGCAACATCTACTTCTTCCACGTCGGCGAGCGGCTCGGCCCCACGCGACTCTGCGAGTGGTTCACACGCTTCGGCCTCGGTCGCTCCGCCGGCACCGGCCTCATCGAGGAAGCGCCGGCCATCGTGCCGACGGAAGCCTGGATGCAGCGAAATATGGAGCGCGGCTACCAGCCCGCCGACGCCTGGAACTTCGCCATCGGCCAGGGCGAGGTCACCGTCACGCCCTTGCAGGCCGCCAACGTCGCCGCGTCGATCGCGTCTGGATTCTGGGCCCCGGTGCGGCTGGCCTACGACTCCACCGGACAAGCGCTCGGTGCCTCGCCGACCGCCGCCGGACCCTTCGATGAGTCCGCGCTGCGCGTCCTGCGCCGCGGCATGTGGCGCGTCGTCAACGAGCATGGCACCGGCAAGGAGGCGCGCTTGGCCAGCCGCGAGTACGAGCTGTGCGGGAAAACGGGGTCTGCGCAGACGGCGCCGCGCGTCATCAACACGCTGTACACCTGCGAGTGGCCGGATGGCCGACGGGAACAGGTGGTGGCGATTTCTGAGGACGATGCGCTCGCGGCGTTTGGCGACGACCGGCCCAAGATCGTCGGCCACCGGGCCAACGAGCGCTATCCCGCCCTGGAACAGGGCGATCACCTCCCCGCGCATGCCTGGTTCATGGGCTACACTCAGCCGGCCGCGACGCCGCGCGGCGCAGCCCCACAGGGCCCCGTTTACGCGATCAGCGTCCTTATCGAGTTCGGCGGCAGCGGCGGGCGCGTCGCCGGGCCCGTCGCCAAGGCGATCGCGGAGTACCTGTTGAATGCGCGCTCCGAGTAGATTCTCTCAGTCGCCCTTAGGCGACGAAGGCGCAGCGTGACACGTGCGTGAGGCAAGGCTCCTTAATCTGACACGACTCGGCTGGGGCTTGGCCCTTCCCGTGCTCTTCCTCTCCGCCGTCGGCCTGGCCTGCATTCACGCGACCGAGCGCGGCGGCGAGCCCGCGACCGCCAGCGGCGCAGCCCCGGCCGAAGTGAGCGGCGCCGCCGACAGACTCGTGCGCCTCTACGACACCATTGGTCCGCTCACCGTCAAGCAGGTTGTGTTCCTGGCCACCGGCGTTGCCGTCATGTTCCTGGTCATGCGGCCGAGCTACCACAAGATCGGCCGCTTCGCCTACGTGCTCTACGCGCTCGGCATCGTGCTCCTGCTGCTCCTTGTCGCCGGCCGGGCGCTCGAACGCTTCGGGCTGCCGGGTCTGCCGTTTGTGCCCGTCGTTCGCGGCACGTACCGCTGGTTTGGCTACGGCGGCTTCAAGATCCAGCCGTCCGAGTTCGTGAAGCTCGCCCTCGTCCTCGCGCTGGCGCGCTACCTGCGCTTCCGCAGCTCGTACCGGCGCTGGCCCGGCCTCGTCACCCCGTTCCTGCTCACCCTGCTGCCGATGTTCCTGATTCTCTTTCAACCAGACCTGGGCACGTTGCTCATGCTGCTGCCCGTGCTGTTCGCGATGCTCTTTATGGCGGGCGCGCGGCCGCGGCATCTGCTGGCCGTTATCGTCGTCGGCTGCGCTACGTTGCCCCTCTTCTATCAATACGGCATGAAGGACTACCAGCGGATGCGCTTTCAGGTCCTCCTCAAGCAGAGCAGCCCCGACGAAGCCTGGCACATGGACCAGGGCTTCCAACTCCGCCAAGCCAAGACCGCCCTAGGCACCGGCGGCCTCACGGGCACCGGTTATGGCGCCGGCATGTTCGTGCAGTACGACCTGCTGCCCGAGGAGCACAACGACTTCATCTTCGCGATCATCGGCCACCAGTGGGGCCTCGTCGGCGCCGTCCTGGTCATCCTTGCTTATGCCGCGATCGTCCTCTTCGGGCTCGAGGTCGCCTCGGAAACCAACGATCCCTTTGGCCGCCTCCTGGCGATCGGCGCGGTGGTCATGATCGTCGCGCAGGCCCTGCTGAACATCGGCATGAACGTCGGCCTCGCCCCGATCACCGGCATGCCCCTGCCCTTCGTCAGCGCCGGCGGCAGCAGCCTGTGGGCGAACTTCCTGGCCCTCGGCCTGCTGCTCAACGTCGCCCAGCGCCGCCCCATGCTCATCGCCCACCCCCCCTTCGAGTACCACGACGAGTGAAGACTGGCCCGTCGTCAATTGAACGGCAGTCCCGCCCGCCACTCGTTACTCTGAACTCTTAACCTGCTAAGGCCGCCCCGATCTTCTCCACCAGCATCGACGCCGTGTACGGCTTGTGCACGAAACCGGCCAGCGCCGCGTCGGCAAAATGCAGCGCCGCCTCCTGCTCGCTGTACCCCGTCGACAGGACGACCCGTACGGCCGGGTTCAGCGCCCGCAACTCCCGGAATACCGCCTCGCCGCTCATCCCCGGCATGTTGATGTCCAGCAGCACCGCGTCGATGCGCTCCGCCTGTCGGCGAAAGACCTCGATCCCCTGGCGACCGTCCGCCGCCGTCAGCACCTGAATCCCGCGGCTGCTCAGCACCGCCTGGACTACGTCGCGCACTTCCTCCTCGTCGTCGATCACCAGCACCGTCGAGCCGTGCGGCAACACCGCGTGCGCCGGCTTGCCCGCCGCTGGCTGCTGCGCCGCTGCCAGCGCCGGCAACAGCACGCGGAACATCGTACCGACCCCGACCTGGCTGGAACACGTGATCGCCCCCCGGTGCGCCTGCACGATGCCGAGAATCGCCGACAGCCCCAGTCCACGCCCCGCGAACTTGGTCGTGAAGAACGGGTCGAACGCGCGGCTCAGGACGTCCGGCGACATGCCGCACCCGGTGTCGGACACTTCGAGGCACACATAGGCACCCGGGGCCAGCTTCTGCTCCCGCAGCGCCGCGACGCGCTCCGCATCCAGCACCTCCGCCCAGGTCGAAACCGTCACCTCGCCCTCGGCGTCGCCGATCGCCTCCGCCGCGTTGATCAGCAGATTCAGGATCACCTGCTGCAATTGCCCGCTATCCGCCTCGATCAGCGGCAGATCCGCCGCCGTCTTGATCGTGAACTTCACGCTCTTGGGAATGGCGGCGGTCGCAAAGTCCGCCAGCTCCGCCAGCAAGGCGTTCAAATCCATGACCTGCACGTCGCAGCTCGCGCGGCCCGCATACGCCAACATCCGCTGCGTCAGCTCGCTGGCTCGCCGCCCCGCATTCACCACCCGCTCCAACACCGGGCGCAGAGCCGAGTTCGCCGGCAGCTTCTCCAGCGCCAGCGACGCATTGCCCAGGATGCCCACGAGCAGGTTGTTGAAGTCGTGCGCCACCCCGCCCGCCAGCACGCCCAGGCTCTCCAGCTTCTGCGACTGCCGCAGTTGCGTCTCGAAACGCTCCCGCTCGGACACGTCCCGTACGAGCGTGGCCACTCCCTGGATGCCGCCCAGCGCATCGGGCAGTACCGTGTTGTACCATTCGCACGTGATCTTCTCGCCGCTCTTGCGGCGCCCCACGAGCACGTTGTCCGTCGAGTTCTCGTGCCCCAGCAACGCCCGGCACATCTCCGCGAACGCCTTCTGCCCCTCCGGCGGAATGACCAGCTCGGTCACCAGTCGCCCCATCGCCTCGTCGGCGCTGTACCCGAAGACCGCCGTCGCCGCCGGGTTCCACTCCAACACGCGCAGGTCGCGCGACCACACGATGTAGCCGAGCGGCATGCGCGCCACCAGAGCCTCGAACCGGGCGTGGGCCGCCCGCAGGCGTTCCTCCGCGTCCTTGCGATAGGTGATGTCGACCGACGTGCCCGTGAACCCGATCACGTTCCCGCGCTCGTCGCGCACTGGCAGCGCGTTGATGCTCAGGTAAACGGCCGAACCGTCCTTGCGCAAGTGCTCGGTCTCGAACCGCAGCCGTGGCCGGCCCGCCCGCAGCTCCTCCAGGACCCGCTCCGCGTGCTCCCGCAGCTCCGGCCGCACGAAGTCCGTCACGACCGCCCGCCCCAGCATTTCCACCGGCTCATAGCCGTAGATCGCCTTCGCCGCGTAGTTCACGAACGTCCAGCGCCCCTCCAAGTCCAACGACCAGATCAGGTCGCGCGACGTCTCCACCAGGTTGCGATACTGCGTCTCGCTCCGCCGCAGGGCCTGCTCCGCCCGCGACCGCTCCGTCACGTCACGCGCGAACCCCACGAGGATCTTCTGCGGTTCGTCGCGCAGCACCACCACGCAGCTTTCGAGCTGCACGAGACGGCCGTCCTTGTGCCGGTGCGCCGTGGCGAAGTGGTGCAGCCCGGTCCGCCACTGCGCCGCCTCGCCGGCCTCCGGCGCCGGCTGACTCACCTCCAAATCGGTCATCTTCCGCTGCAGCAGTTCCTCGACCGTGTAGCCAACCATGTTGCAGAAGGCGGCGTTGACCTCCAGGAAGCGGTAGTCCTCCCCCAGCACGAAGAACCCGTCCATCGCGTTCTGGAGAATCGTCCGGTTGCGGACCGCCAGCCGCTCGAGCTCCTCGATCCGCGCGTCCCGAGTCTGGCCGGCGACGTGCAGGGCGCGCAGTCGTGCGCGCGCCGCGCGGTGCAGCGCCGCGAGAACGCCCAGCGCCGCGAGCGCTGTTGCGCCGACCGCCAGGAGTGCCCAGACCATCCTGGTTCTCCGTCCTCGTCCGCTTCGTACGCCGTCCGGCAGCGCGCCTACGGCTTCGCCGCCGCCGCCTGCTCTGCGCTACTCCCGCGCGCCAGACAGGCCGCCGCTTCTTCCGCTCGCCCCGCGCGCTTCAACGACTCGGCCTTTTGCATCCACGCCGCCGATTCGATCCGCAGATTGGAGTGTTGCCGTGCCAGTTCGATGCGCTTGTCGGCACAGCGGATGACTTCGTCGTGATTGCCGAGCCGCATGTGCAGATCGGCAATGTACTCGTAGACGCGCGCCAGTCCGTTCCAGAACCTCGTCTCCTCGAGCGCGTTCAGCGCCATTGTAAACTCGTGCTTGGCCTCCGCAAAGCGCTCTTCCAGCGCGGCACAGCGGCCCAGGTGCATGTGCGTCGTGCCCACGATCGTCCGGTCCCCGATTTCCTCCGCTAGCGCCAACGCACGCCGATAATATGTGCGTGCCTCTGCGTAACGCCCCTGTTCAACCAGCACGTTGCCCAGCCCGCTGTACGGCCCGACCAGCGCCGTCAGCCCACCGTACGCCCGGTGTGTTTCGATCGCCCGCAGGAAGGCCCCCTCCGCCTCCGCCAATCGGCCCCGACGAAACAGCACAAACCCCAAATTGTTGCAGATTTGCGCCTCCTCCACCGCCAGACCCAGCTCGCGCGCCGTCTCGGCCGCCCGTGCGTAGTGCGGCTCCGCCGCTTCATAGTCCCCGCGGAAGTAGTACATCACGCCCAGGTTCGCGAGCGCCTCGATCCGCAGTCGTCCATCCCCAAACTCCTCTGCCAACGCTTCTTGACGCCGATGGTGCTCGGCCGCCTCTTCGTACCGCCCCAGCCGCCCGCAACACACCCCGATGAGCCCAATCGCTTCCGCAAACTGCGGATCCAGCTCCACCGCCTCCTGGGCCAGCGCGATCGCCCGGTCGTAGACCCCGCCGAGATATGCCCGACGCGCCAAGACCAGCTTCTCTCGTGCCGCCAGCGCCGGCCTGCGCGGCGCGGCGGGCGCCACCTCGCCCCCTCGCAGCGGAATCCCCAACCCCATCACGAGCCGCCGCAGCAGCTCCTGCTCCAGCCCCGTCAGATCGCTCAGACGTCCCTCCACTTGCGCCACGGTTCGGCTCCCGGCAGCGCCGCTGCGGTGCGCCTCGATCCCCACGTCCAGTCGGTCGCCAGCCCGCCGAAAGTTACCGGTCACAATCGTGCCGGCACCCACCATACGCCCGGCACGCAGCAGTTGCTCGTGCCGGCCCGCAGGCTCGCCGCCCGGCATCCGCGCCAGCAACGCCGTCAGACCGTCCTGGTCAGCCACGTATACCCCCGGCATCTCCGCCAGCGCCCGCGACAGGAAGTTCGCCAGCGCATACCCCAGCCAATCGTCGTCCGGCGACCCCCGCTCCTTCTCGAACGGCAGCACACCGACGCCGCGCGCCTCCAGCGTCTCGAGCGGCGGCGCGGGGGCACTCACCTGCACGGCCCCCGTCGGCAAACTCAGGCTTTCGATCAGCGCAATCGTCGACTCCGGCCGCTGCTCCGGCTCGATCGCCAGCAGCCGCAAAATCGCCGCGACCAACCAGTCGGGGACGTCCGCCGGCGCGTCCGCTGGCCAGCTCACGGGGCGACATTGCAGGTCGATCAGCCGCTGAAAAACCTGCGTGCTGCGGTGCGGCAGGCTTCCGGTTATGAGGTGATACAGGGTCGCCCCCAGGGCGTACAGGTCGGCGCTTGCTCCCGCCGCCACGCCGGACAAGAGGGTCTCGGGGGCAGCATACGCGAGTGTACCGACGGCTTCCGCGTGGCCCCTGTCTCCATTGTCCACGTGCTCGTGCGCAAGCCCCGCCACGCCCAGGTCGGCCACCCGCACTTGGCCATCCACCCCCAGGATCAAGTTGCTGGGTTTGACGTCTCGGTGCACGAGGCCCGCGCCATGGATCGCCGTCAGCCCGCGGGCCGCGTCCACGCCCACTTGCAGGGCCTGCTGCCAGCACAGCCGGATCTCATGCCGTACCACCAGCGACAGGTCGCCCCCGGCCACGTACTCCATCACGAAGTACCAGTTTCCGCGGTACGCGTCGCAGTCCAGCACCCGCACCACGTGCGGATCGTTGACGCGAAAGCCCGCCCGCGCTTCGCTCTTGAGCCGCATCACGGCGGCATCGGAGGCCTCCCCCGCCCGGTAGGGCAGAATCTTGACCACGCAGGGGTGGCTCAAGTACTCGTGCTCCGCCAGGTAGCTCACGCCGTGCGCCCCCTCCCCAATCCGGGCGACGAGGCGGTACTTCCCCCGGAGCAGGCCCTCCGGAGCGAGCGCGGCGACCCGCTGCCGGTCGCGCGCGTCTGTAAGTCCATAATTCGTAATTGGTTGCGGAAAAACGAATCCGCACGCCGCGCAGCGCAGCAGCCGCTCCCCGACGACCTGCAGCGGGTCTCCTCGCCCGCAGTGTCCGCAACTGCTCTTATCGCCGCCGTCCTTCATGCGTCGCCTTCGGCCGCCGCCGCCTGGGGCGCGTCCCCAAAAATCTGCCCACGGGCCATAAGAATATCGCAGCGGCCCTTGACACTGACTTGTTATCGGCACATTCTACATATATCGAGCGAGTGCTACTGTCCTTATCAAAAGACAATTCGCGGAATCGTTGCGTCCAAGCGGGCGCAGACTGACAGTTTGGAAGACCGTGGCGCAGGTTTTACGCGGGCCTGTCAATGCTACGGTCCATGTTTGCGGCACGCTCCGCACGGGTGGCCGCAGCATGGGTTTAACCAGCCAACGCGAAAGGAGTCTGAGGATGTTCAGCTTGATGACCATTGTGGTAAACTGGCTCTTCGTTGCCTTTATCGACATCGTCACGTGCTAGTGAGGGTCGTCCCGTGATCGAAGTCATTACTGACGTCGACGATCTGACGGTCGGCCTCCGCTAGGCCCATCTAGCCGGGCGCACCGGGCATCTGCGCGTGGCGCCCGCGTGTCACCGAAGCGTATCGATCCCTCCGCCCGCGGGCGGAATCGTGTGCGGGGCGTCACTGGCGCACGGTGTCCAGGGTTACTGGTTGCGCATATTCTCGCTGTGCTCTTGCCATTCCACAACAACCCCGTTTCGTGCCGCCGGCTTGCGGGGCGCCCCGTGAGCCACGCTATAATCCCCACAGCCACGACCGGCCGGGCCAAGCCGTCCCGAGCAGCGACACGGGCGAGCCCCATAGAAACGGAGTTCCGTGATGCATCTTTGTCGGCGTATCGCCCTGATTACGGCCTTAAGCGGGGTCATCGGCATCGCCTCCAGTTGCGTGCAAGCGTCCCGGCCGGCGGCCGCGAGCATGGCCACGTCAGAGACGGAAGCTTCTCAGCCCGCGACACCCCCAGCCCCTGCCACCCCGTCGCGCGCATCGAGCGCGAATGCCTCGCCTCCGGCGGCCACTCAGCCGGTTAAGGCGCAGGGCTTTTCCGCGACGACGCTTGCGGGTGCGACGCTCCGTTTCCCGCAGGATTACCGCGGCAAACTGGTGCTGGTCAGCTTCTGGGCCACCTGGTGCCCGCACTGCCGCAACGAGATCCAATTCTGGCGGGCCGCCTACGACAAGTACCATGCCGATGGCCTCGAAATGATCGGCGTACTCAACGAGGGTGGGCGCGGCGACATGACCGCTGAGAAGGCCGTCGACTTCATGAAGCAGCAGAACATCGTCTGGCCGGTTGCGTTCCAGGATGCGCCCCGGCTGGCCGGTCTCTATCGTGCCACCAAGGTTCCGATGTCGTTCCTCGTCGACGCGGACACCGGGCTGATCGTCGCGGACAAAATTAACGTGCGCAAAGACGCATTGCTCCCGGCCATCGCCGCACAACTTGCGGCCAAGAACGCCTCCGCCCACCCGGTCACGAAGGGCCCGCCCGCGGCCCAGTAGCTTCTTTCCTGCAGGCGCCTCCGCGCGCGAGCTGCCGCGGCTGCTATGGACGGCCACGCGGCCGAGCACTACACTCACGCGCTAGTTTCGTGCTCGGGAACCGCAACCGGAGTCACAACGATGAAAGGCAACGAGAAGCTCCTGGCTACCCTCAACGCGCTGCTGGCCGACGAGTTGACCGCGATCAACCAATACATGGTCCACTCCGAGATGTGCGCCAACTGGGGGTACGAGCGGCTGCACAAGAAGATCGAGCAGCGGGCCATCCAGGAGATGAAGCACGCGGAGAAGCTCATTACACGCCTGCTCTTCCTCGAGGGCACGCCGCGCGTTGACAAGCTCAACAAGATCAACATCGGCGCCGACGTCGCCAAACAGCTCGCCAACGACCTGAAGGCCGAGATGACTGCGATCGCGGCGTACAACGCGGCGGTCCACCTGGCTGACAAGGTCGACGACACCGTCACGCGCGACTTCCTTCAGGGCGTCGCCAAGGACGAAGACGCCCATATCGACTGGATCGAGGAGCAGCAGGACCAGATCAAGCAGATGGGCATCGAGCAGTACCTGGCGATCCAAACCAGGGAGTAGCTTCGCACGCGACGAGCGCTTGTGCCGCCGCTCTTGAGCAGTGCCGCTGGCGAATACGGGTGTGCCACTGCTCTTGAGCAGGGCCGGCCCTGAACGTACAGCACGGGCTGCCACACGATGACCCCGCGCTACGAACTCTTCGACCACACCGCCGACATCGGCATCCGCGCCTTCGCGCCCTCGCTGGCCACCCTGATTGCGCCGTCCACCGAGGGCCTGTACGCCGTTATTGGCGATGTCGTCGCCGCCGGTGATTCGCACCCCTGGCGTTTCGAAGCGGCCGGCGACGACACCTCCCTGCTTCTACGCGATTACCTCGCCGAGGTCCTGCTCCTGTTCGATACGGAGCACCGCCGGCTGACTGGCCTAAGCGTGGCGGAGTTCACCGCGCAGCGCCTGTGCGTCACGGCGGGTGCACAGCCGGTCGACGCGCCGCGTAGCGTCCTGCAGCGCGAGGTGAAAGCGGTCACGTACCACGCGCTAGCGATCCGCCCGGTCAACGGCGGCCTCGAGGCCACGTTCATCGTGGACATCTAGGATCACCCGCCAACGCTCGCCCCGAAGACCTGGGGTGACCGAGCCCACGCTTGTCCCGCTCCAGCCCGCGTTCCTGCCAAAGACAAGAGCAGGCCGCCTTGCCCGACGACCTGCTCCAAGAACTAGGCACCTCCCCGCTTTCCGTTCCCGCTTCACTCTCCGCCGTGGATCGCCCACCGGTCCGGCTGGCTCATCGACGCCGGCCGCATGGCCAGCGTAAAGCTCTTGATCGCCTTGACGCCGTCCACCTCGACTTCGACCTGGCAGACCACTTCCGTCCCGCCGACGCCGGGGACCGGTTGTGGCCGCGGCTCGCCGATCGACACGATCCGCACGAACTTCATCCCCCCCCACCCGAGCTGCTCGAGTATCTCAGGTACCCTGCTCGCGGGCAGCCCGCTCAGCAGTTGCCCGGCCTTGCCGTAGTCGTTTGCGATCAGGGCTTCGAAGAACTCACGCGCGAGCTGGACCGTGATCTGCTCGTCAGACAGGTCCCCCTTCGGCAGGCCGATCACCTGCGTGGTCGCGTCAATCCGCACGGTGTCCGCCGGCGCCCCGAGGGTGAACGTGTCCCCCGCGGGCTCCTGGTTGTAGTCCAGGAAGTCCCAGCGTGACTCCTCCCGGTACTGCTGGCCATCCCACGCGTATCCCACCCTCCGCTGCAGCAGCTTGCTCTGCGGGTCGATCAGGTACACGCTGCGTCGCCCGGGTTTGGGCAGCGACGTGGCTGTCAGCGTGATCGGCTCACCGCTGCCGCTCGGCATCTTGGTCTCCACGCTGACGCGCCCCGCGGCCTGCGCCTGGTACAACTCCTCGACCACGCGGCGGGGTTCAAACTTGTTCAGCATGTCGGGGAATCCGGCCGCTGTGTTAGGATCGCGATCCACGCCGATGATCCGCTTGTCCTTGAACCAAACCTCGGCCATGTCGCCTTGCCAGACGACGACCTTGGGGCCATCTTCCGTGTGCGCCAAGTCCATCTTGAGCCGCAGCACTTCGCCATTCTCGCCGATCTGCGCCCACGTCTCGCTTAGCACCGCGTGAGGCGGGCCGAACCGGATGTGGATATACCGCACGCCGCGGTTCGCCTCGATGGTCTGCTCCAGGGCGTACGCCGGCCTGGCCGACTGATGCAGGGCGGTTACCGTGGCAGTCACCGCGATCACGATCGCCGCCGCCGCGGCACCGTATTTACTCCATTTGCTGGTCATGATTGCTCTCCATAGCGGCCGGCGCGCGATGGGTATCACGCGCCCGCCGAAAGGCACCGCCGGCTCCGTTTCGGACGCGGCCCGGCCGGATTGCTCCAGGGCCGCCAGGGCATCCGTGAGGATGCGTCCGTCGAGCTCGGCAGTGGTTTTCATTCGCAGGTCCTTGATCGAACGCTCTACGTCATCTGCGGGCTTCATTGGGGAGCTCCTGCTTTCAAAAGCGACCGCAGTTTGTCGATTCCGTACCGGTAACGGCTCTGGGCCGTGTTGATCGAGACCGCCTGCTGGTCCGCCACTTCGCCGAACGTCATCTCCGCCTGCACGTGCAGAACCACGGCCTCACGCTGCTCGTACGGCAGCTCAGCCAAAGCCACCCGCAGCCGGTTGGCCTCTTCGCAGTCGCTGGCCATCTCCAACGGGCTGGGTGCCGGGCTAACGGTCTCTTCGACCTCGGGAGCCGGGCTTCGCTCGCGCGGTCTCCGCCGCAGCTCGTCGCGTGCCCGGTTGGCCACACACGCCGCCAGGTACGCCCGCAGGCTGCCGCGGACGCGAACCGTGCGCGCCTGGCCGGCGAACCCCACGAACGCGTCGTGCAAGGCATCCTCGGCCAGACCGCGATCCAGCAGCAGGCACGTCGCCACCGTGAGCAGGTGGTCCTTGTGCGCCTCGTAGATCGCGCGCAACGCGCTCGCGTCGCCACCCTGCAGCCTCCGAGCCAGGTCCTGGTCATCCATCCGCGTCCATCCCGATCGGCCGGCCTCGATGTCCGCTCCCCATTATGACGGACGGCGGGCCGCTTTTCGTCTAAAGTAAACCAGGCGTTGCGGGCTGAAGCCCGAACCTCGCAAGCTGAACCCTCATCGTCATGAGGAGGCCGCCATGTCCGACGCCTATACAGGCCCGCTGGAGCGCGTCGACGCCTCCCGCTGGCGTATTCCGAAATCCTACAAGCCGCAAATGCGCGTCGACGGCCTGATCTACGCCGGCGACGAACTGATGAAGACCGTCCGCACCGACAAATCGCTCGAGCAGGTCGCTAACGTCGCCTGCCTCCCCGGCATCGTCGCCCACTCCCTCGCCATGCCCGACATCCACTGGGGCTACGGCTTCTGCATCGGCGGCGTCGCCGCCACCGACCCCGAGCGTGACGGCGTCATCAGCCCCGGCGGAGTCGGCTACGACATCAACTGCGGCGTCCGCCTCGTCCGCACCGACCTCACGCTCCCCGAAGTCCAGCCCCGCATCCAGCAGATCGTCACCGACCTCTTCGACACCGTCCCCTGCGGCGTCGGCCGCGGCGGACGCATCAAGTTCGACCGCGGCCAACTCCGCCGCATCATGGCCGAGGGCTCGCGCTTCGTCGTCGGCGAGGGCTTCGGCTGGCCATCGGACCTCGAGATGACCGAAGCCGGCGGCAGCCTCCCCGATGCGAACCCCGACTTCGTCTCGAAGCGCGCGTTCGAGCGTGGCGAAGACCAATGCGGCACGCTCGGCAGCGGCAACCACTTCCTCGAAGTTCAGGTGGTCGAGGAGATCGCCGACCTGCAAGCCGCCGCCGCGTTCGGCCTAGCGCTCGGCCAAATCACCCTCATGATTCACTCCGGCTCGCGCGGCCTGGGCTACCAGGTCTGCGACGACGCCCTGCTGGAGCTGCGGCACGTCCCGCAGAAGTACGGCATCGAGCTGCCCGACCGGCAGCTCGTCTGCGCGCCGGTCAATTCCCCCGAAGGAGAGCGCTACCTCGGCGCCATGCGATCCGCCGCGAACTTCGCCTGGGCGAACCGCCAGATTCTGACCTACTTGGCCCGCGAGGTGTTTGCCGGGCTGTTCAAGCGCTCGGCCGAGTCGCTCGGCATGCGCCTCGTCTACGACGTCGCCCACAACATCGCCAAGATGGAGCCCTACGAGGTCGAGGGCCAGCGCCGCATGTTGTGCGTCCACCGCAAGGGCGCCACGCGTGCCTTCCCACCCGGCCACCCGGAGGTCCCCCAGGCCTACCGTCACGTCGGCCAGCCCGTGCTCGTCCCCGGCGACATGGGCCGCTCAAGTTGGGTGCTGGTCGGCCAGCCCGCCGCGATGGAGCAGACCTTCGGAAGCTGCTGCCACGGCGCCGGCCGCGTCATGTCCCGCTCCGCCGCCATCCGCGCCGCCAAAGGCCGCTTCATCGACAAGGAACTGCTCGCCCGCGGGGTCGTCGCCCGCGCCCGCGAGCGCACCGGTCTGGCCGAGGAACAACCGGAGGCCTACAAGGACGTCGGACTCGTCGCCGAAGCCGTCCAAGCCGCCGGCATCGCCAAGAAGGTCGCCCGCCTGCGCCCCCTCGGCGTGATCAAGGGCTGAGCCGCTGCGCGTGCTCGCATGCTCCCGCGACTACTCCCCCGGCCCCTCCGGCATCTTCAGCGCCACGCGCACCGTCGCCCCGAGCACGGGGTACTGCACGTGACACCGGTACACGTCGAACCGCCCCGCATCCCAGTTCAACCGTTTGAACACGTCCCGCGCCATCTCCATGTAACGCGGCACATGCGGCGTATGCAGCACCGATGCCCCCTTGCCCAGATACACCACCGACTCGTGCAGCGGCAGAATGTCCCGTTCCTGCGGCCGGCTCGGATACGGCCCTTCCCCCAGATGCTCGCCGTACACGTGCGCCTCCGGCGTGCAGGGTACGAACGTGTCCTCGCGGACGAGCAGGTCGAAAACGAGCACTTCGCACGGGATCCGTACCAGCACGGACATTCGGAAAAAGTCGTTCCGCTCGTCGCGAAACCGCGGCCCCGCCGCATCGATCACGTGCCCATGCACGAACGTCACCGCGGCCCGGTTCCCGACGCCATTCGTCACCAACTCGCCGTGCACGAATCCCGCCTCGGCGTCAACGGTGCGGAACGTCGCTAGCGGCTGGCTGCAAAACTCCCGCAGCAGAGCGAAGCCGTGGGGCGTCTGACCTTCCGGATCGAGCGCCTCCCGATCCACCTTCCGCAACGTCCCGTCGTTATCGCTCAGTCGTTCGCGCGATACGACCAGCGGAGCGTCCGATCGCAAGCGCCGCAAATCGAAGTACCCGTGCAGGACCGCGAGCGACAGCAACGTCGGGTCGGTCGCCGGCTGCACCACGAGCGCACGGAGCAGGGTCTTCGCCTGTGCACCCCAGATGTGGCGATTCGCGCGGAACGCCGCCCGCTTGTGTTGCAGGTGGATTTGTCCTCCCGCCTCCTCTCCCGCCAGGCCGCTCGTCATCGAATCGAACGCCGAACGATCCCCCGCGTGCGTCGTGACGAGGTCCTCAAAGTCTGCCGCCGCCTGCGCCGCACTCTCGATCAGCCCGGCCGACACGCCGCTCCGGCCCACGGCCTTCAGAAAGGCGCGCATGTTTGCCGTCCCCGGTACGTGCGGCCCCGCCGCCAGCGGGTCGGTCGCCCCGAGAACTTTGAAGATCTTCCAGCACAGCTTCATGTCCAGCTTGAGCGCGCGTTGCAGGTCCGCGGGCTTCGCCACGCCGCCGGGCAACGCGCCCACCAGTTCGGCGAACGCCGTGCGCAATCGTTGAAGGACGCCGGCGACCTCCTGCTCGAACGGCGCCGCCACACTCTGTCCAGTGTCTTCGGCCATGCTTGCCACTTTACCGCCCACGATATCCATCCTCAAGCCGCCTCCATGCCGCCAACCTCGCTCCCCATGGTCGCCCCGCTGGCAGGCACCGCACACTGGGCTGAGCCGTCGCGCCGAAACAGCTACGGCATTACTACTTGTTATACAATCGCTTACGGGCGAGTGCCTCCGTGCCGGTCTCTCGGCGGCTGATCACAACTGGCACTCCGTCACCTTCCTAAGCTCTCTACTGTCCATCTAAGCAAGACGAGACTTCCTTTTCAAGAAAGTTTTCTTGACATTACAAACCGGTCGCGGTATTCTGGCTATTGTCGTCTGTGATAGTCGGCGCGCGCCGCCCGCTGCGACTGGGCGCGGTTCGCCGACGGCTTCTTTCGCGGCCGGCAGGCTGCGAGCGGCAGGAGGAGTGAGTTAAGCGCGGTTCAACGTGCCACGTGCGTGGCCACACGCGCAGGCTATGCGGGGCAGATTCTTTTCCCCACACAGGAGGAGTGCGAATGCGAAGGTTCTTGACACTGATCTGCGGATTGACCCTCGCCGTGGCGGCCACCGCCCCCGCCTGGGCCGGCTACCTCACGGTAACGGATACCACACACAAGAGCCTGATGCTGTTCAATCAGCAGGACGGGTCACTCGTCAACGCCAGCTATCTGGCCATGTCCGCCCAGGGCATGGGCAACCCCATTGCCGCTCAGATCGTCGCGGCGAACGAGTTCTGGGTGACAGATAAGTCCAATGACCAGATCCTGCGCTATCAGCTCGACAACAACGCCTACCTGGGCGCCATCTCGAACGCCAACATCGTCTCGCCCATGGGCATGGAAGTCAGCGGCAACACCGTCTGGGTAGCGAACGCTAGCAGCAGCCTGCACAAGGTGGCCGTGCTCAGCGCTTCTTCCCACACCGTCACCGGTTCGTTTAACGCCGGCTCCACTGGCACGGGGATTCCGTTCGACGTGCAGCTCTACAATCCCGCGGGCACAACCTACCTGCTCGTCGGCAACCAGACCGGAAACTACATCGATCTGTTCACCACCGCCGGCGTCTACTCGCGCCTCTTCCACCACTCGACCGGCTCAGGCGATTTCACTCAACCCCAACAGATCAGCGTCACCGCCTCCAACAGCGTACTCGTCGCCGGCAGCACAAGCCCCAACGGCGTCTACGAATACGACAACACCGGTACGATGATCCATAGCTGGACTCGCAGCACCGGCGTCCGTGGCGTATACGAACTCGGCAACGGCAACATCATCTTCACGGACACCAACGGCGTACACATCATCAATCGCGCCAATGGCACGGTCAGTGACGCGTATACCGGTATCGGGGCGAACTATATCGAGATGTTCACGCCGGAACCTGCTTCGCTCGGCTTGCTCGCCATCGTTGCGTGCGCCGCTCTGCGCCGGCGGTAAAAGGCCGCGCGACCGACATCCTGCATCGTCCTTGGCTCGGCGGGGCCCGCCCGTCACCGCTCCCGGTTCAGAGGGACGCGGTGACGGGCGTTTGTATTCTCGGAATGCGGTAGCATCACGGCGGCACGTCGGCGCGCCCGCGCGCGCTCCTTCCAGTCCGATCCAAGAAAACACCAAAACAGCGAATAGTCGCGCCGCTCCGTCGTTCTCTCTCCTGACGCTGCCGCGCGTGTGCGCAGCGCCGGAGCTTCCCGGGCAGCGTGCCTGGGAACCGGGACGAGTGGCGAGCCACCCAAGTGCAGCGACACCCACCATACCTGTGGATTACAAAGGTCCCGCACCGGCACGTTCCGAACTGCCCTGGCGGGCGCGGCCGGTGCGAAATACTCCATCTTCCCCTTAGATCGCGGCTATAGCCGCGGGAGGTGACGAATGATCGGCAAGCGTAGGTTCGTTTATGCAGCGGTGGTCGTCGGAGCGGTTGTGCTCACCGCCGGCATCGCCTTGGCCGGCGTAGTCGCGGCCAAGTCAGTCACCGCAACCTCGACACCAACATCAACAGCGACGGCCACGGTCATACAGCGGGTGGCCGCATGCTGCTTCGCCGACGGCTCGTGCCAGGAGTTGAGCCCCCGGATCTGCCAGGCCCAGGGCGGGCGCCCGATGGCACCGGGCTCGCTGTGTGCGTCCGTCACCTGCCCGGTGGCTACGCCAGTGGCGTGTTGTTTCCCCGACGCCTCCTGCCAGGATTTGCTCCCGGGCGCGTGTGTTCAGCAACACGGCCACCCGATGGGGTCGAGCACGGCGTGTGCGACGTTCCAGTGCCCGCCGCCCCCGCCGCCGCCCCCGCCGACGGCCTGTTGCTTCCCCAATCAGACCTGCCAGGACCTCGACGCCCGGGTCTGCATCCAGGAAGGCGGGCACCCGATGGCCCCCAACACGACCTGTGCGACATTCCAGTGTCCGCAGCCGCCCCCGCCGCCTCCGCCGACGGCGTGTTGTTTCCGTGACGGCACCTGCCAGGATCTCGAGCCACGGCTCTGCATCCACCAGAACGGCTTCCCGCTGGGCCCGGACAGCACCTGTGCCACGGCCCAGTGTCCGCCGCCGCCGGCTCCGATGGCCTGCTGCTTCGCCAGTCAGACCTGCCAGGACCTCGACGTCCAGGGTTGCTTGATTCAGGGCGGCCACCCGATGGGGCCGGGTACCGCGTGTGCTGGCATTCAGTGCCCGCCGCCGCCACCGCCGATGGCATGCTGCTTGGCCGACCAGACGTGCCAGAACCTCGAGCCGCTGGCGTGCATGCACCAGGGTGGGCATCCGGCGGGACCGGGCACCGCCTGTGCCTCCGTGCAATGTGCCCCTCCGCCGCCGCCACCGCCTCCGCCGGCCGCCTGTTGCTTCCCCGACCAGACGTGCCAGAACCTGGATCCGCTGGCGTGCATGCACCAGGGCGGTCGTCCGCTGGGCCCCAGCACGGCCTGCGCCTCCGTCCAATGCCCGCCGCCGCCACCACCGCCTCCTACGGTGGCCTGCTGCTTTGCCGATGGCACATGCCAGGATTTGAACCCAGTGGCGTGCCGGACGCAGCAGGGGCGCCCGATGGGTCCAAACACGACCTGCGCTCACACAACCTGCCCGCGCTGAGGCAACGACGCACCGCTTGCGGTGAGACAAGACCGGCGTCCGCAGTTGCATTGGCTGCGGGCGCCGATCGCGTTTCCACAACTCCCCGCGCAACGCCGGGCTGCTCAGAGGCTGGAGGTGCCTTGCGGAGCCGTCTTGGCCGTCGTGCCCGTCGTGCTCGTGGTGCCCGTGTCGGTGACGCCGGGCTCGCCCGTTTCCGGCATGTTGACCGCGACGATGCCCTGGATGATCCCCTGCGCGATCGACGCGGCTCCCTGCTGGATAGGCGTCAGCGCGGCCAGAAGGAACTTGTTCTTCGTCTCGTCACTGCACCCGGTGAGCAGCAACGCCGGCAGCGCCAGGAGCGCAACATGTGCGCCCCAGGTCCGGAAGCGTCGCCGGGTCGGCTCGGATGCCCCTTGCCGTTGCGTCTGCACGTTCATGGTCCACTCCGCTCGCAGCGTTGGCGAGGCTGTTATGGCGTTGGGCGCCCGCGGGCAGTCCGCGGGGCAACCTCATCCTTGGACCTATCGGATGGGGCCGTCGCCGAGAGTAGCCCCGCTCACGCCAGCCGCCGCACCGCGTCCGCGTAGAACTCGTAGGCCGCGCGAACCTCGCGCAGAGTGTCGCCCGCGAACTTGCCCAGCCACGCCCGCGCGATCTCGAACGCCACCACATTCTCCGCTACGACGCTCGCCGCCGGCACCGCGCACACGTCGCTCCGTTCGTAATCGCTGCGCTCGGCTTGCAGCGTTTTGAGGTTCACGCTCTCCATGCCCTGAAGCAATGTCGAGATCGGCTTCATCGCCCCGCGCATCACAATCGTCTGCCCGTTCGTCATCCCCCCTTCCAGCCCGCCCGCGTTGTTCGTCTGGCGAACGAAGCCGAAGCTCGGCGTCTGACGCTGCCCGCTGTCGTAGCGGATCGCGTCGTGCACCTGGCTCCCCGGGCGGCGCGCCGCCTCGAACCCCAGGCCGATTTCAACGCCCTTGATCGCCTGAATCGCGCCCACCGCCTGCATCAGCCGCCCGTCCAGCTTGTCCTGCCACGCCGCACACGTCCCCAACCCCGGCGGAACGCCGAACACCCGCACTTCAACAACCCCCCCCACCGTGTCCTTGCTCACCTTCGCCGCGTGGATCGCCGCCAGCATCGCATCGAAGACCCCGGCGTCCGGCGTGCAGACCTCGTTCGCATCGCGTGCGGCGCGCAGTTGCTCGGGACTCATCTCCGCCGGCACGTTCGCCTGCACGGCCCCCACCGCGACGACGAAACCCACGCACGTCACCCCGAACTCCGCTAGCAGGCACTTCGCCAGCGCCCCCGCCGCAACCCGCGCCGCCGTCTCCCGCGCCGAGGCCCGCTCCAGCGTGTTGCGGCAGTCGGCCGTCAGCCATTTCATGCTGCCGGCGAAATCCGCGTGCCCCGGCCGCGGCCGGTTGATCTCCGGCGCCTCGTCAATCCGGAAATCCCGGTTCGGGATCTCCATCACCACCGGCGACCCGATCGTTTGGCCGCGCCGCACGCCGCTCAGAATCGTGACCGCGTCCTTCTCGATCCTCTGCCGCCCGCTCCGGCCGTAACCCCCCTGCCGCCGGCGCAACTCGGCGTCGATCAGCTCGACGTCCACGCTCAAGCCAGCCGGCAGCCCCTCGACCAGGACACAGAGGGCTCGTCCGTGCGACTCCCCGGCGGTGCGATACGTAAGCTCTGGCATGGCGTCTCCTCGTGCCGACACAACGATGCGCGGCCGCCTCGGCGACCGCCGCATCGTACCCGCGCCGCGCGTCCCGTGAAACCGCCTCACGTTGACGGCCCGTGCGGACAACGCTACGGTTGATCGGCGCTATGAGCACCTCCGAAGCGACACCCGCAAACCCGTCGGTCCGTCCGCTGCCCGTCCTCCGCGCGATGATCGACGCCATCGATCATGAGATGCTTCAGCTTCTCGCCCGCCGAAACAGCCTCGTGGCGGACATCGCGATCCATAAGCGCGAGCACCACCTGCCGGTCCGCGACCCCCAGCGCGAACGCGAGATCATCAAGGACCGCCGCGAGCGCGGCCAGACGCTCGGGCTCAACCCCGAGCTGCTCGAAGGTCTGTGGCGGCTCGTGCTCTGGGCCAGCCGCGATCGCCAGGCCGCCCTGCGCGCCGAGGTCCCGCCGGATGTCGAGCCGCGCACCGTCGCTATCATCGGCGGCAAGGGCGCGATGGGCCGCTGCATGGCCCAGATGTTCAGCGATCTGGGCCACGCCGTCATGATCGCCGACCTCGATACACAGCTCACGCCGGAGGTCGCCGCGGCCGCCGCCGACGTCGTGCTCATCAGTGTGCCGATCGACGTGACCGAGGAGGTCATTCGGCGCGTGGGGCCGCTGGTGCGTCCGGGGGCCCTGTTGATGGACGTGACGTCGATCAAGGCGACGCCGGTGGCCGCGATGCTGGCGGCGTCGCGCGCGAGCGTCGTCGGCACGCACCCGCTTTTCGGCCCCACAGTCCACTCGTTGCAAGGCCAGCGCATCGCCCTGACGCCCGGCCGCGGCGACGAGTGGCTGGCGTGGCTCCGAACGATGCTCCACGCCCGCGGGCTGGAGATGGTCGAGACGACGCCGGAGGAGCACGATCGCGCGATGGCGGTCGTGCAGGTGCTCGTGCACTTCTCGACCGAGGTCACCGGGAAAGCGCTGGCCGACCTGGGCATCCCGCTACAGGATACGCTGCGCTTCACGTCGCCCATTTACCTCATGGAGCTGTTACTGACCGGTCGCCACTTCGCGCAGTCAGCCGAGTTGTATGCCTCGATCCAGATGTCCAACCCGGCCGCCGCCGGAGTCGTCGACACGTTCCTGCGGGCCACCGCGGAACTCCGGGACATCACGGGCCGCCAGGACCGCGCGGCCTTCGGGGCGATGTTTGAGCGCGTGCGACGGCACTTCGGCCCGTTTACGGAGCAGGCTCTGGCCCAGTCCGACTTCCTGATCGACCGGCTGGTGGAGCGGGCGTAGCCGGACGGCGCGTCAGCCGCGCCAGGGTCCGCTCGGTTCCAGTTGCTTTAGGCCCTTTTTTGTCGTAAATTAACGGACTGTGGCAGCCTCGCGAGAATCCCGCGGCCGGGGTCTTCGCAGGACGCGGATCTGGAGCGGAAAGTGGCATCCAGCGGCACAATGCTGTCGGCCACAGTGCGCTATGTGCACCCGCGCCTGAATTCAGGCATGTCCCGGGGGATGTCAGGAGCCCGGAAGATGAAAGCGTCACCGATCACTCCGTTGTTGCGCACGCTTTTCACGTGTACCGCCCTGGTGCTTGGCGCGCCGCACGCACGCGCCACCTGCCCCGCCACGGTCGAATTGAACGGCACGGCCGGCGACCCGTTCTACGGCTTCGCCAGCGATGCGCGCGTCATGTCCGTCTACCTCGCCTCCGAGTTTCCCTGCGATGGCGGCACGATTGTCGGCGTGTCGTGCTACATGATCGGCTCGTACACGATGGACAGCCTGACCGTCCGCCTCCAGGAGACCAGCCTGTCGGCCCTCGCCGACGACTCGTTCATTAACACCGGCTGGACGCTCTGCTACCAGGCGAACCGGCCGATCACGCCCGGCTGGCAGACGTTCATGTTCAGCACGCCGTTCGTGTACACGCCCACCGTCAGTCCCGTGAATCTCCTCGCGGACTTCTCGTACAACAGCTTCACGCCGCCCGGCGTCGAAACCGGCATGACGACGTACACCACCGCGGGCCTGCGCAGCCTGATGATGGCCTGCAACAACTGCACCTGCTCCACCAGCGACGATCCGCTGAGCTGGACGACGTGCACGGGCTGCACGCGTTTCGCCACGGCACCGCGCGTGCAGTTCATCTTCGGCGGCGCCTGCTGCCACGCGAACGGCACTTGCGGGATCACCGCTCAGGCCGACTGCACCGGCACTTGGCTCGGCTTGGGCACAACCTGCGCGCCGAACCCCTGCCCCCAGCCCGGCGCCTGCTGCTTCACAGATGGGTCCTGCACGCTCGTCCTACAATCCGCCTGCACGGGAACGTGGCACGGCGAGTGGTCGACCTGCTCGCCGGCCCCCTGCCCGCCGCCGGCCGGCGCGTGTTGCGTCGGCGTGGTCTGCACGATGACTTCCCAGAGCCAGTGCGGCGGCACGTGGCTGGGGCCGGGGGTGATTTGTACGCCCGTGCTGTGCCAATCCCTGCCTCAGGGGGCCTGCTGCTTCAGCGACGGAACTTGTCAGGTCCTTTACCAATCGCTGTGCCACGGCACCTGGCATGGCGACTGGACGACGTGCCTGCCCAACCCCTGCCCGCAGGTGTGCACGGGCGACACGAACTGCGACAAGCGGGTGACCTTTGCGGACATCGACCCGTTTGTCGAAGCCCTCGTCGGTGAATCCGCCTGGCTGATGCACCACCCCAACTGCCCCTGGCTGAACGCGGACTGCAACCACGACAAGCACGTCAACTTCGCCGACATCGACCCCTTCGTCGCCGTGATCGGGACAACGTGCCTGTAATCGCGGGGCCGGCGACACATTGCGGATGACCTGGCGCCCGGCGCGCCGCCGCGAAAGCGCGTTTTCCGTCCGCGTGCTTGTGGCGCACTTAATCAACCACGGCCATAGGTCGTGGCTTTCGGAGGACCCACCCGAGCGGGCCGGGCACGTGACGCAGCCCCATCCTGGGACTCCCGCACCACCCTGGACGAGCCGGCGGTATAATCACCGCCGTGTCTGTGCCGGCTGACGCCGGAACAGGGCGGTGCGCCGCCCGCAGGAGGTTTACGCGCTCTGCGCGTCCTGCCGTTCCGTTCGCGCCGCCGGTACGTGAGACGTCCGCGGTGATCGAGCGGCTTCCGCTAGAAATCCTCCCACAGCCCAACGACACGACGTGCGGGCCGACGTGCCTGCACGCGGTGTATCGCTATTACGGCGACGAGATCGGTCTGGAACAGATCATCGCGGAGGTGCCGGCGCTGGAGGACGGCGGGACGTACGCGGTGCTGCTGGGTTGTCACGCGTTACGCCGGGGGTATCGGGGTACGATCTACACGTACAATTTGCAGGTGTTCGACCCGACGTGGTTTCAGTCGCCGGACGTCGATTTGCGTGCGAAGCTGACGGCGCAAGCCCGCTGTGCGGAAAAGCAGGATCCGCGGCTGGCGGCGTTCATGCAGGGCTACGACGAGTTCCTGGCGCTGGGCGGCGTCGTCCGGCTCGAGGACCTCACGGCCCACCTGGTCCGCAAGTACCTGACCCGCGGGCGACCGATCCTGACGGGCCTCAGCGCGACGTACCTGCACCGCACGAGCCGCGAGTTCGGGCCGCTGGGTGCCGCGGACGACATCCGTGGGCAGCCGCAGGGACATTTCGTGGTATTGTGCGGGTATGACCGGGAGACGCGGCAGGTGCTGGTGGCGGACCCGCTGCTGCCGAACCCGCTGTCGGCGATCCACATTTACCCGGTGGGGATTGAGCGGGTGCTGGCGGCGATCCTGCTGGGGATCGTGACGCACGACGCCGACCTGCTGATACTGGAGCCGTCGCGGGCATCGGCGCCGGCGCCGGCGCTGCGGGACAAAGGACGATAGCGTGCCCAACCTGATCGTTGTGGATAGCTTGAAGACGTGGCCGCTGAAGATCCCGGACGTGCCGATCATCGCCGCCCGGGATTACCTGACGGATCCGCAGTACAGCGAGTTGCGGAACCTGAAGGTGTTCAACCTGTGCCGGTCGTACCGGTACCAGAGCACGGGGTACTACGTGTCGCTGCTGGCGACGGCGCGGGGGCACAAGGCGTTCCCGAGCATCATGACGATCCAGGACATGAAGACGGTCTCGATCGTCCGCATCGTCGCCGAGGACCTCGAAGACGTGATGGAGCGCAACCTGCGGCCGGTGAAGACGAGCAAGTTCACGCTGAGCATCTACTTCGGGCGCAACCTGGCCAAGCGCTACGAGGAGCTGAGCTCCCGGCTGTTTCGGCTGTTCCAGGCGCCGCTGCTGCGGGCGGAGTTCATCTGCGACGACGGAGTGTGGAAGGTCGACAGCGTCGGGCCGATCGCGGCGAACGAGATTCCGGAGTCGCACCAGGATTTCGTGGTGGATTCCGCGTCGCGCTTCTTCGCCCAGAGCCGGCTGCCACGGCTGCGCCGCGCGACCACGCAGTACGACCTCGCGATCCTCTTTGATCCGACCGCGGAGCGGCCGCCGTCGAACCGCCGCGCGCTCGGGCGGTTCGCGCAGGCGGCCAAGCGGCTGCGGCTGGGGGCCGAGCTGATCAAACGCGAGGATTTCGGCCGGCTGGCGGAGTTCGACGCGCTGTTCATTCGCGAGACGACGGCGGTCAACCACCACACCTACCGGTTTGCCCGGCGGGCGGCCGCCGAGGGCCTCGTCGTCATCGACGATCCGGAGTCGATCGCCAAGTGCAGCAACAAGGTCTACGTCGCGGAGCTCATGGCGCGGCACGACATTCCGACGCCGCGCACGATGATCGTCCACCGCGACAACAAGGACCGCATCCACGCGGAGATCGGCCTGCCGTGCATTCTGAAGGAGCCGGACAGCTCGTTTTCGCAGGGCGTCTTCCGCACGGAGGAGCAGGATCATCTCGACCAGGCAATCGAGCGCCTGCTCGAGAAATCCGACCTCGTCATCGCGCAGGAGTACGTCCCCACCCCATACGACTGGCGCATCTGCGTCCTCGACAACGAGCCGCTGTTCGCTTGCCGGTATTACATGGCGGACGGGCACTGGCAGGTCGTGCGCATGGTCGGACACCGTGAGCAGTGGGGCAACGTCGAGCCCGTGCCGCTCGATCTCGTGCCGCGGACGGTGCTCAGCACCGGCGTGCGGGCCGCGCGGCTGATCGGCGACGGGTTCTACGGCGTCGACGTGAAGCAGTTCGGGAAGAAGGCCTACCTGATGGAGATCAACGACAACCCGAACGTCGACGCCGGCTATGACGACCTCCTGCTCGGCGACGACCTGTACGACCGCATCATGCGCGTGTTTCTGACGCGCATTCAGAAGAAGAAAAACGGCGCCGCACCGGGGACCCCATGAGTAGTGCGTTTCACCTCTTCGAACGCGTCGGCGTCGAGCTGGAGTACATGCTGGTGGACCGCGAGCGGCTCGCGGTGCTGCCGGCGGCGGACGAGCTTCTGCGCGCCGCCGCGGGGAAGTACACCGCGGACGTAGATTCAGGCGAACTGACCTGGTCGAACGAGCTGGTCCTGCACGTCATCGAGCTCAAGAGCACCGGGCCCGCGGCTTCCTTCGACGGGCTCGCCGAGTACTTCCAGCGCGACGTGCGGCGGATGAACGAGCTCCTCGCGCCGCGCGGCGGACAGCTCATGCCCACGGGCATGCACCCGTGGATGGACCCGCTCACCGAGACGAAGCTCTGGCCGCATGACTGTAGCCCGGTGTACGCCGCATTCGACCGGATCTTCAACTGCAAGGGGCACGGCTGGGCGAACCTGCAGTCGTCGCACCTGAACCTGCCGTTCTGCGGCGACGAGGAGTTCGGGCGGCTGCACGCGGCGATTCGGCTCGCGCTGCCGATCCTGCCGGCGCTGGCCGCCAGCTCGCCGATCGTGGACGGGCATCCGACCGGCGTGGCGGATACGCGGCTGGAAGTGTATCGCTCAAACTCGCGGCGGATTCCGTCGGTCGCCGGGCACGTGATCCCGGAGCCGGTGTTTACGCCGCGGGATTATCAGGAGCGGATTCTGCAGAAGATCTACCGCGATCTGGCGCCGCACGATCCGGAGGGGATCTTGCAGGAGGAGTGGGCCAACGCGCGCGGGGCGATTCCGCGGTTCGAGCGGGACACGATCGAGATTCGCGTGCTGGATATCCAGGAGTGCCCGCAGGCCGACCTGGCGATTCTGCGGCTGGTGGTCGCCGTGCTGCGGGCGCTGGTGGCGGAGCGGTGGACGCCGTTCGTCGAGCAGTGCAACTGGCCCGTGACGCCGCTGGAGGAGGTCTTTCTCGCGACCATCGAGGAGGGCGATCAGGCGGTCGTCGCCGACGAGGACTATCTGCGCCAATTCGGGCTGACGGAGCCGAAACGCTGCACGGCGGGCACCCTATGGCAACACCTGGCCGAAACGGTGCTGACGCCGGCGGAGCGCGAGTCGCGCGAATTCGCGCCGCTGAAGGTCATTCTCCACGAGGGTTGCCTGGCACGGCGCATTCTCAAGGCGTTGGGCGGCGCGCCAGGCGTCAACCGGGAGGGCGAGGCTCCTGCCGAGCCGCGGGGTGCTCATGCTGAAACCCCTCCAGGTAGGCCGACCGAGCGCGAACAGATCGCGGCGGTGTATCGCACGCTCTGCGCGTGCCTGGCCGAGGGGCGGATGTTCCACGCGTAGCTGCTGGCACAAGTGATAGTGCGACCCGGCGCGCCGTGGTAGAATGTTGCCGTCGCTTCCACGCGGCTTGCGTGTTTCGGCGGCGTGGGGCCCAGTCTGGCGCCGGGCCGGGGCTGCCTGCCGCAGGCTCAGGAGGGCTCGCGATGTGGGACGTCAGAGCAGCGTTCGCCAACGCGTCGAAGGGACTCGTTGCTCTGCTGTCGTTGGGGATCCGTGTGGCGCGCTGGGTCACGTCAGCGGTCAGCTGGGCAGTCCGCGCACCGTTGCATCGCCTCCCGCGGCAAGGCGGCTGGCGCGAGCTGCGGGCGAGGACCCGCGCTTCAATGGAGGTCTTTGCCAGCCTGACGTCCCTTTCGGCGCAGGAGAAGCTGAGAGTCCGGCGGTGCGTCCGCGCAGCCGCCGCGCATCGTCAACGGGCCTGGCTCAGCGGTCCTAGATTCTGGTTCTGGATTGGGATGATCAGCGGGGCGGGCTTGGCGACTGCCCTCCTGTACGTGCTCGGGCCCGCCGCAGGGGCACGAAGAGCAACCTGGATAGCCCCGGCGGTTACCGTCGGCGCATTCGTCCTTCTCTTCGGGCCGTTGGTATTGCTCAACCATCGAGCGCGCCGCATCACGTTTCGAGAATTGTTGCTGGCCTTCTGCGCATGGCCCGGGCTCGTTGTCGCCCTTGCGATCGCCTGGTGGACTTGGTACTGGCGACACCACCTTACCACGTTCTGGTGGGACTTCCTCGTCTTGCCTGGTGGCTACCTCGCGGCGCTGGTTGCAGTTGGGTGGGCGTGCCTAGTGGTGACTCTCCCCGCTCTTATGCTCGAGGGGTGGTGGGCAGACTGGCGACTCAATCGCGCGCGCCCGGATCTACGCATTGTTGACCGTCTGGTCTGGTTGCTGTTTACGATCGAAACGCGCGAGCGTGGGTGGGGTCAGGTCGGCTTGCAGGCCCGTTTGGTCGACCTCCTGGAGGACATTGCTTTGCTGCTTGAGCATTTCCGGCCGGCGCGGTTGCGCGCTGGTGACCCGACGACCGACGCCTGGCTTCGGCAGGAGTCGGTCCGCCTTGCCCAGAGCTTTCGCGAACTAAAGAAATGGGTTTGCATGCCGAGAGACGGTACCCGGCGCGACCTGCTGCATCGATTGGCTCAAAGCCTACTGTGCGCAGCTACTGGCAACTGGGACGCTCTGGAGCGTCTCGACATGTCGGCTTCTGTCGCGCCCAAGTGGTACTCTCGCGTCTGGCACGCCAGTTGTGCGCTCGGCATCGCCGTGCTGCCCCTTGGCGCACTGGTCGCTTTGCGCGCGGTCGGTCTCGGGTTCTCCACCGGTCTCCACGATGTCGCGGTGGTGGCCGCACTGCTGTGGCTAGTAGTCTCGGCGCTGCTGTGGCTCGATCCTTCGTTCCGCGCCAAGACAGAGGCGCTTCGGTCACTCAGTGAGTTCATTCCTTGGTTCGGCCGGAAGTCGCCGTAGCGAGCGCGGGCGCGGGCCGGGCTTCGGCGGCTACGGCTCGGCAGGAACCTCGCCCTTCCGCGGTACGGAGCGCGAGCAGATCGCGGCGGTGCGTCGCGCGCTCTGCACGCGTGGCCGAGGAGCGTACGTTCCGCGTGTAGCGGCTGGCCGCAGTGATAGTGCGACCCGGCGCGGCGTGCTGGAACGCCTCGTCGCTTCCACGCGGCTGCCGTGCTGCGTCGCCGCGGGGCCGAGGCCTGTGCGGTGCCGGTGCGCGGGAGCCGTCACGAGTTGATCGGGGAACTACCGGACGTTGCGTGACGGGCGGCGCATGAAGCCCTGAGCACGGCTTGACAGCGGCGTCGCACGGCACTAGATGTATTTGCTCGCGACCTTGGGAATGACATCATCCGGAGCATAGAGGAGCTGGGGCAATGGCAAAGAAGAAGGCTAAGAAGAAGACGGCCAAGAAGGCGAAGAAGAGCCACGGTGGTGGCGGAACCAGTGGCACAGGGCCGAAGGCGAAGAAGAAGCCGAGGATGAGAAGCGTCTACTAGCTGGCCCGTCGCGTGGAAGCTCGTGCGCGGCACAGCTTGAGTGCCGGGCCGACTTGGTCAAGGTTGATTGCCATGCGCTGTGCGGGTCCCTGACCCGCCGGGCCGGGAATGCAGATACGCTGGCCATGTTCGTTGCGGATACGTCGTGACGGCAGGAGCTAGGCCATGAAACTCAAGGATTGCAGGGAAGCGTACGAGTCTTCCAGCGGAAAAGCCAGCGACCTAGTTCGCTACCTGGGCTTCGCCGGTATCGCTCTTATCTGGGTGTTCAAAATGGACCGTGGGGGCGTCCCTGTCCTCTCCTCCGAGCTCTACTTGCCAGCAGCCTTGATTGCGGCCGGGCTCACCGCTGACCTCCTGCAGTACGTGGCACACGGAGTGACGTATTGGGTGGTCTTTCGGTGCAAAGAAAAGGACCCGAATACGACCGTAGAGACTGATTTTACAACGAGCAAGTGGTTGCCGCTGCCGTTCTGGGTGCTGTGGTGCCTAAAGCTCATCCTAGTCATCGTTGCCTACGTTCTCATTCTCGTCTACCTGTGTCAGCGCGTATTTGGTACATGCCCCATCTCCACATTGCGCTGACCATACGTGCCGGACCTCCCATGCTAGCCAGCGAAGCTGGCATGGAGTGGCGTCCAGGGCTGTTGCGGGGGACGGGGTGGCGCCCGCCGGGGGCCAGGCCGATGGCCGCTCGCGCCGGCCTGCGCCGACGGCTGAACACTGCCAGCTTCTTCTGTTTTTCCGCCAATCCCCGCCAGAATCGCGCGCCCGCCGCCAATCCCCGCCACCGCTCCCCTGCGCCTTGCCCCCGCGCGCCGCCGTGCTAGTATTCCTAGTATGAGCGCTCTGGCTCCCCGCGCCCGCGCAGCCCGACCTTTTCATTTCCCCGTCTCTCATCCCCCGTTTCCCGTTTACCGGTGCCCCTCCCCGCCCCCAGCGCATCCCGCGCGCTCCGCCGCGTACACCCCCGCCCACGGGACCGTGGTTATCGGAAGATTCCCATTTACGACCCCTACAATGATGCGCATCTTGAGAACCTTCGGCCCAGATGCCCGGAAACGCGCTATTATCGCCCCTCCAAGATGCTCGTTGCGCACCTTCCCGCCCCTGCGCCCCTTCGGCCCTCCGCTCCTGCGCCCTCGTTCAAGATTGCCATTTGCGCCCCGTACAAACATGGCACTCTTGGCACCCTTCGCCCCACATGCTCCAAATCGCGTTTTTATAGCGCCATCCGAACGCCCCTTGGCACTCTTCACCCACCAACCCTGCCACCCCAGCGCCCCTTCGCCGCTTCGTTGTTGTTTCACCTGTTTCAAGAGTCTCATTTGCGCCCCGTACAATCGTGATACTCTTGATACCCTTCGGCCCGGACGCTCAGAAACGCGATTTTATCGCCCCGCCCCGATACTCTTGGATCGCCTTCGCCCAGCATGCGCGGCTGCAGCCAGAGGGGGCGTCGAGGACGCACCCTACGCGCTACGCACTCACCGTAGAGAAAGGAGCCAGGCGGCCGGCTATTCCTTGGGATTCACCACGCGGCCGACGAACAGGACCGTGTCCGTCTGCACGTCGCGGATGAAGAACAGGAACGGACGGTCGATCGTCAGCACGACCGGTTCCCGCGACGGCACCGCACCCGTCGGGCCCATGAGTACCGCGCTCGCGGCGGCGGCTTCGGTGCCGGTCTCGTCCACCAGCACGAACGCCTTGTGGACCACCTTGTCGATGGCCAGGTCGCGTTTTCCCGTCATGCCGGAGAAATCCGCCCGCTCGCCGAAGGCCGTCGTCATGCCTTGCGCGATCAGCGCCGCCTTCAGCTCGAAGCTGCTGGTGAACGTGAACTTGGGCAGAGCCAGCCGCACTTGCTCGTGTTGCAAGCCGCGGATCGTCGCCGCCAGCCGCTCGGCGCTGAGCGACGACTCGATCCGTCCGAACTGCCCCGCGTCGGGGACTACGACCAGCATCGCCAGCTCGCCGTCGCCGTAACCAAGCTGGATCGCCCGGAACCCGTCGCCCTTGGCGTAGAGAAAGTGCTGCTGCTGTTGCATCATGGGCACGTCGAACGGCGACCCGGTCAACGGGTGAAACGGCAACGGCTTGGTCAGCTCTTTGGCGAACGGCAGCTCCCAGGGGGCCTTGAAGTACACCGCGTTGGTCAGCACTAGCCGCGTGTCGCGTCGCACGATCCCCGGCTGCAGCAGTTCCTCGATCTTGTGCTCGGTGGCCTGGCTGACCCACTCGTTGATCGCCTGCCGCGACTCCTCGGTGGCGGTGGCGAAGTCCAGCAGGCTCACGCCGGCGCCGTAGTTCTCGCCGACCACGTCCAAGAAGGCGGGGAGGAACGCGAACCCGGTCTGCGCCCACAAGCGGTTGACGATGTACAGGCGCACCGGGTCGCGCGCCGCGCCGGTCGTGGGCCCAGCCCGGCTGGCCAACTCGATGTCCAGACCGTTGAACGCCGGATGCAGCCGCTCCGCCGGCAAGGCGAAGTGCAGCATCTTGGCCATCTCGGCGGCGGTCTGCCCGCGTGCACCGGCATAGGTCATCGCCAGTGCGGCGGAGATGCTGTGCGGCGAGAGGAACAGGTTGCCCGGCGCGGCGCGCAGCGACTGGTAGAGCTCGAGGCCGAACGCGCGGTTGCCGGCGGTCAGCTCCTTCAGGTCAGCCGGCGGCACGTGCGGCGCCGAGACGCGGGCCTTCTCGCCCTTGACCTCCTTGCCCGGCGCGGCCGGCACCGCTGGCTGGCCGCCCAGTGCCGACGCGCGGTTCAGGGCAAAGACGAGCACAAGCAGAACGGCCGCAGACGGCGAAGGATAGAGTTTCATCGTAAACCGCCTTTTGCCCGAGATTTCCCGTTCGTCGGACGCCGAGGCGTCATGGTATCGGGCGACGGCGCTGAGGGAAACCGCTGGCTGGCGCGCGCGACGTTTTGCGGAAACCCACTCGCTTGCGCTCGGGGCTCTGATCAGCGGAGCGTGGCGAGGAAGGCGCGGTTGCCGTCGAGGAGGTTGGGGAGGGTCAGGATTTCGCCGGGGGTGAGCCAGCGGAGCTCGGCGATCTCGGCAGGGTTGCATTCCAGCTTGTCGCCGACGAGGTCGGCACGCCACCAGTAGAGGCGCAGCGAGCCGTCGGGGCGGGTGTATTCCCAGACGCGGGCGAGCGGGCGGACCTCGCCGCCGACCTCTTCGCGGAACTCGCGAACGACGGCCTGCTCCTGGGTTTCGCCGGGCTCGATTCCGCCGCCGACGAAGCACCAGGCGCCGGGGGCGATGACGGCAGAGGCGCGGCGGATGATGAGGTAGCGGTCGGCACGCTGGACGACGATGACGACGCCTTCACGCATCAATCTTCACCACGAAGGACACCAAGGGCACAAAGGAGGAATCTATAGGCCTCGCAAACACGACGAATCGCGCGCCGCGGATCACTGCTCGAGAGCAGTGGCACACCGGTTGGGGCGCAGCGCTTACGGCGCGGGCTCGGCGGGATTATAATCGGCCCGCCGGGCGGCGCGGCGGCGTGAAGTGGCGGATCGCCGCAGGAAAACGTGAAGCGGTTTACGGGAGTTTGAGCATGAAAGTGCTGATCGCGGACAAGTTTGAGGCGTTTGGGATCGCGGAGCTGAAGAAGATCGCGGACGAGGTGACGTGCGAGCCGGAGCTGAAGGACGAGGCGCTGACGAAGCGCGTCGGGGAGTACGACCCGACCGTTCTGATCGTCCGGTCGACAAAGGTCGGCGCGGACACGCTGAAGGCCGGGAAGCAGCTCAAGGTCGTCATCCGGGCGGGGTCGGGCTACGACACGATCGACGTGAAGGCGGCGAGCGAACGCGGGGTGAAGGTCTCGAACTGTCCGGGGATGAACGCGGTCGCGGTCGCGGAGCTGGTTCTCGGCCACATGCTGAATATGGACCGGCGGATCGCGGACAACGTCGCCGACCTGCGGGCGCACAAGTGGAACAAGAAGGAATACAGCAAGGCCCGCGGGCTGAAGGGCGGCACGCTGGGGATCGTCGGGATGGGGCGGATCGGCACCGAGGTCGCCAAGCGGGCGCTGGCGTTCGACATGAAAGTGCTGTGGTACGACGTGATCGCGGACCTGAAGCCGCTCGACCATCCAAACTGCAAGCGGGCACAGCTCGACCAGATCTTCCGCGAGGCGGACGTGATCACGCTGCACGTGCCGGGGACGGGCGATACGAAGCATCTGGTCAACGCCGGTCGGCTGGCGACGATGAAGCCGAACGCGATGCTCATCAATACGAGCCGGGCGTCGGTGGTGGACGAGCCGGCGCTGATCGCGGCGCTGAAAGAGAAGAAGATTCGCGCGGCGGCGGTGGATGTGTACGAGAACGAGCCGGCGGCGGACGCGAAAGAGATCACGTCGCCGCTGGCGGATGTGGCCAACCTGTACGGCACGCACCACATCGGGGCGTCGACGGACCAGGCGCAGACGGCGGTCGCGGAGGAGACGGTGCGGATCGTGGCGGAGTTCAAGAAGACGGGGAGGGTGCGGAATTGCGTAAACCCGTAGACGGCCTCTCCGGGATGCTTCGGCTTGCAGGGCGGGCAGGGCAGAGTCTGGCTTTACCCCCCGGCGTACGATCGCGCACACGCATTTGAGGGCATGTGCGCGCCGCGGGCTCATTGGTTGACGGGCAGCATCTCGGCGGGCACGTCAGCACAGTCGATCGCCACGCCGTTGCGGTAGCAGGTCAGCTCCGTGGTCGGCGTTTGCGTGGCGAAGCCCCGTACGAGCCAGCCCGCCGCGAAGGATGTCGCGTTCGAGGCGAGGTCGAACGGCCAGCATCCGCTCGCAGTGACCAGCAGCGCTGCCAGCAGCCCTGCCAGGACTATCCGTTTGGTTGTGCGTTGCATGAACACTCTCCAGACATCTCGAAACCTCTTTGCGTCGGCGATCGCCTTGGGCTGCACCGACCTATACTCCGCCCCCGCCATACCGCCGCAGACCCAGTAGCCCGACCAACGTGAACAGCGGAAACAACCCCGGCAGCCCACAGCCGCCGGGCCGCGACGTGCTCTGAATCAGGAAGTACTCGTCTTCCACGACGATCTCCGCCGCCGGTTGAGCGGCAACCGGCGCTTCTTGCTCCGTCGAGTGCACTTGCGCCGCCACGGCTGCGACGCCGCTGGTCTTGGCACGCAGCATCAACTCTGTGGCGACCGTATGCCCCGCGGGCACGTCTCCCACGTAGACAATGACGTTCTGGCCGTCGAACTCCACTTGCACTGACGCCGTCTGGGCGCTCTCGGCAACGAGCACGCGGGCCGAGACGTACTCCATGCTGTCCGGGATCGGCACGACAACGCGGACATCCGTCGCGCCGCCTGCACCGACGTTCTCCACGGCCAGCTCGAAGGGCACGACGTCGCCCGTCGCCACGGTTCCGCCCGCCGCCGGCCCCGTCGGGGATACGGCGATTGTCAGCCGCAGATCCGGCATGTTGTTGCCGGCCGGCGTGTTCGGCTCGGAACTCAGAGACGGCGTCTCGCCTGTGTCGACGGGCTCGGGTGGCAGGATAGCGAAGGTCGCGGCGATCGCCGTGTTGCGCCGCACGTCCGTGAGCGTGAGCGGATTCTGCTGCGTCTCAAAGGCGTTGGTGCCCGTCCAGCGCATGAACTGCCACCCGTCCGCGGCGACGGCGGTCACGGGCGCGGTCGAGCCACCATACGGCACAACCTGAGCGGCAGCGCCTCGCACGGTGCCGCCCTGCTCCGCGGAGAACGTGACGTCGCACGTCACGACCGTGAAGTTCGCCGTGATGGTCAGATCCTGCGTGACGCTCGCGATGGTCAGCGGATTGTCGGTGGACGCTCCCCCCCCCGTGCCGGTCCAGTTCACGAAGTGGTAGCCGTCATCCGCCGTCGCCGTCACCGCGGTGCAGTCGGCACCATAGTCGACCGTCTGCGAGGTCGTGCCGGCGAGCGAGCCGTGCGCGCCGGCGACGAAGGTCACGGTGTGCGTGTCAATCGCGAAGTTGGCGGTGATGGTCATGTCCGCCGTGACGTTAGTGACCGTCAGCGGGTTGTCGCTGCCGACGTGGTCGCCGGTCCAGCCGGTGAAGTGGTGGCCGAGATCGGGTACCGCGGTGACCGCCGTACAGTCGCTGCCGTGGTCAACGGTCTGGCCCGGCGTGCCGCTGAGCGTGCCGTGCGCACCGGCGACAAACGTGACGGTGTGGACGGCGAGCGTCGCGAACGTGCGATCGTCGCCGTACCCCGCGCCGGCGGTATTCGTGGCGTACGCACGGACGTGGTAGGTCGTGCCGGCCGCGAGCCCGGTCAAGGAACTGCCAAACGTGCCCGTGCCTCCGCCGTCGGTCGTATAGGCGTCGCCCGTCGTCGGGTTTGCGGAGGTGCTCCAACAAACCCCGCGCACGGTGACCGTCGCGCCGCCGTCCGACATGATGTCACCGCCGCCGGCCGCCGTGGTGGACGTCGCGCTGGTTACGGGCGTGGTGCTCACCGTTGGCAAGGCCGGAAGCGTCGTGACGGTGACGGTGTTCGAGTCGCCGCTGGTGCCTGCGCCGTTGTAGGCCCGGACGCGATAGTAGTAGACCGTGGCCGGGTTGAGACCGCTGACCGATTGCGTGGTCGGGGCGCCCACGTTGAGATTGCTGTAGCCGGCTACGAAGTTCGTGAAGAAGCTGTCGACGGCCACGTCCAGGCGGTAGCCGGTGGCGCCCGTTGCGGCGCTCCAGTTCGCCGAAAAGCCGATGGCCGTGATGCTGGAGGCCGCCGTGGCCGTCGGGGCGGGCGGAACCGTCGTGACCGTGATCGTGCCGGAGTTGCCACCGGTACCCGTGCCGTTGTAGGCCCGCACGCGATAGTAATACGTCGTGCCGGCGGTGAGCCCGCTGACGGCGTAGGTGGTCACGTTGTTGACGTTGCGGTCGTTGTAACCGGTCACGAAGCTCGTGAAGCCGCTGTTGGTGGCCACGTCGAGGCGGTAGCCCGTGGCGCCGGTGGAGGCATTCCAGTTCGCCGAGAAGCCGGCGGCGGTGATGCTGGTGGCGGCCGTGGCCGTGGGGGCGGCGGGGACCGTCGTGACCGTGATCGTGTTCGAATTCCCGCTGGTGGCGCTGCCGTTGTACGCACGGAGGCGATAGTAGTACGTCGTGCCGCCGGTGAGCCCGCTGACCGCGTACGTAGTCACGTTGCCCACGTCACGGTTGTTGTAGGTAGCAACGAAGTTGGTGAAACCGCTGTCTGTGGCCACGTCGAGCCGGTAGCCGGTGGCGCCGCCCGAGGCATTCCAATTCGCCGAAAAACCGGTGGCGGTAATACTGGTGGCGGCCGTGGCCGTGGGGGCGTTGGGGGGAGCCGGTATGCTCGTTGAGACCCCGCCGTTCCCGCCGGCGCCCGGCGTGTCCGACGTCGGGGCGGCAGTTACCTGGGACGGCTCACCTGCGTCACCGGCGCGGCCAAGACTGGCGACGGCGCCGCAGCCGAGGAGCAGACCCAGAGCGACCACTATGTTTGCGCACTTCACTGCCATGCTCTCCGCGCAGACTAAGATGGACCGTGGGTTCATCGGCTTTGTCGCGCGGCGACTTGACTGGCAGCGATTTATCGGGCCTTGCCAAGCAACGCTATCCCGACTGCAATATAATCTCGGACTTATGTGGCCGAAGTCCGCTGACCGTGTCCGCGCCTCAGCCAGAGGCGCTCAGCACACAAGGAGAGCATCCCGTGCGTAGCGATTCACCAACGCGGGCGTTGTTGGGAGTGGTCCTGATTCTGTGTGCCGCCGCGGCACTGGCCGGCGACACGCCGCCAGCGCCGCAGAAGGTGACGACGGTGGCGGGGATCACGGAGTACGGCCTGGCCAACGGGCTGCGAGTCCTGCTGTTCCCGGATGATTCGAAGCCGACGGTGACCGTGAACCTGACGTACATGGTGGGGTCGCGGTTCGAGGGCTACGGCGAGACCGGCATGGCCCACCTGCTCGAACACTTGATGTTCAAGGGCACGCCGGACCATCCGCAGGTGTGGAAGGAGCTGAACGACCACGGGGCGCAGTTCAACGGGAGCACGTCGGACGACCGGACGAACTACTTCGAGACGCTGCCGGCGACGGAGGAGAACCTGGATTTCGGGCTGCGGCTGGAAGCGGACCGGATGGTGAACAGCTTCATTGCGCAGAAGGACCTGGACAGCGAGATGACGGTGGTCCGCAACGAGTTCGAGATGGGCGAGAACAGCCCGCTGCGGGTGCTGGACGAGCGGATCATGTCGACGGCGTACCTGTGGCACAACTACGGCAAGTCGACGATCGGGTCGCGCGAGGACATCGAGCGGGTGCCGATCGACCGCTTGCAGGCGTTCTACCGCAAGTACTACCAGCCGGACAACGCGTACCTGATCGTGGCGGGGAAGTTCGACGAGGCGAAGACGCTGGCGAAGATCAACGACGTTTACGGGCGGATTCCGCGACCGGAGCGGAAGCTGGAGAAGACGTATACGGTGGAGCCGACGCAGGATGGGGAGCGCGAGGTGGTGCTGCGGCGGGTGGGCGACGTGCAGGCCCTGGGCTGCGCATACCACGTGTGTGCGGCGTCGCACGAGGACATGGCGCCGCTGCAGGTGCTGGCGAGCACGCTGTCGGCAGAGCAAACCGGACGGCTGTACAAGGCGTTGATCGAGACGAAGCTCGCGACGAGCGTGGAGGCGAGCGCGCACGGAATGTGCGAGCCGGGCGTGTTCGAGGTGATGGCCGAGGCGCGGCTGGATCAGCCGCTGGAGGCAGTGCGGGCGAAGATGTTCGAGGTGCTGGACGGGTTGGGGAAGCAGACGTTCACCGACGAGGAGGTCGAGCGGGCCAAGAAGAGCTTTGCCCGCAACTTCGAGCTGATGCTCAACGACAGCAGCCGGGTGGGGCTGCGGCTGAGCGAGTCGGCGGCGCAGGGCGACTGGCGGCTGATGTTCCTGGAGCGCGACCGGATGGCGAAGGTGACGCCGGCGGACGTGCAGCGCGTCGCGGCGCATTACCTCAAGCCGAGCAACCGCACGGTCGGCGTGTTCAGCCCGACGAAGGAGCCGGAGCGGGTGAAGGTACCGCCGACGCCGGATGTCGCGGCGCTGCTGAAGGACTACAAGGACACGCAGGAGGTGACGAAGGGCGAGGCGTTCGAGGCGACATACGCGAACATCGAGTCGCGGACGCAGCGGTCGAAGCTGCCGGTGGGGATGAAGCTGGCGTTGCTGCCGAAGCAAACGCGCGGCAACCGCGTGAACGCGACGCTGAGCTTCCATTACGGCTCGGAGGCGGACTTGACGGGCAAGCAGGAGGCGGCGTCGTTCGTCGGGCCGATGCTGATGCGCGGCACGACGCAGCACACGCGGCGGCAGATCGAGGACCGCTTCGCCGAGCTGAAGGCCCAGGTGCGGCTGGGTACGGGCGGCGGCCGGGGCAACCGGTACGTGCGGACGGGCGCCGGCCCAGGCACGCTGGACGTGTCGATCGAGACGACGCGCGAGAACCTGCCGGCCGTGCTGGAGCTGGTGGGCGAGATTCTGCGGCAGCCGGCGTTCCCGGAGGACGAGTTCGAGACATACCAGCGCGAGACGCTGTCCGAGACGGAGCAGCAGAAGTCGGAGCCGATGGTGCTGGCGTCGAACGAGCTGCGGCGGCGGATGAGCCCGTACCCCCCTACCGACATTCGCTACGTGCCGACGCCCGACGAGCAGATCGAGCGGCTACGGGCGGTGAAGCTGGCGGACGTGCAGGGGCTGTACCGCGGGCTGGTCGGCGCGAGCTATTCAGAGGCCGCGTTCGTCGGCGACTTTGATGCCGCCGAGGTCGCGAAGCTGCTGGAGAAGCTCTTCAACGACTGGGCGAGTCCGAAGCCGTTCGCGCGGATCGAGAACAAGTACGCGGCGGCCAAGCCGGACACGGTGACGATCGAGACGCCGGACAAGACGAACGCGATGGTGACGCTCGGGCTGCCGCTGGAGATTCGGGACGACGACGCGGACTACCCGGCGTTGCTGGCGGCCAATCTGATCCTGGGCGGCAACTCGAACTCGCGGCTGGTCAACCGCATCCGGCAGAAGGAGGGACTCGCGTACGGCTGCGGGTCGATGGCGACGGCCGGGTCGCTGGACCGCGTCGGCACGTTCCTGGCGTACAGCATCTGTGCGCCGCAGAACGCCGGGCGCGCGGTTGGCTGCGCGCAGGAGGAAATCAAGCGGTTCATCGCGGAGGGCGTACCACAAGAGGAGCTGAACGAAGCGCGGCAAGGCTATCGGCAGCAGATCGAGGTGGGTCTGAGCAACGACGGCGCGGTCGCAGGCATGTTGACGCGCGATCTGTTCCTCGGCCGAACGCTGAAGTTCGCCGAGGAGCAGCTTGCGAAAGTCGAGGCGTTACAGCCGGCGGCCGTGCAGGCGGCACTGGCAAAATACGTGCCGGCGGAGAAGCTGATCATCGTAGAGGCAGGCGATCTGGCGAAGGCTGGCGCGGGCGGGTGATCCGGGCGCGGCACGTGACCGCGGTGCGTCAACCTGCTGATGCACAGGAGCCCCAGACGCGTGGCGTCCGGGGCTCCGTGCATATTGTGCTCTGCTGCCGGGGGCGCTGCCCGCAGCGTCAATTCAGCGGACAATTGCGCTGGTTCATTTCCGAGAGATCCTCTTCGGCGCCCTCGATGTTACCGCCCGGCCGCAAGGCAGCCTGCACCTCGGCGAGCACCTGCTGCGGCGTGAACTCGTAGTCCACCGCGCTGGTCGCGGCATTTAGCAGTGCGGCCACGGCGTGCCGGCCGAGCGCTTTGACTCCGCCGCCGCTCTGACGCAGGGCCGCGAGCAGCGTGATGTCGGGCTGGAACGCGGACACGCCAAACGTGGCGTTGAAGCTGTCGGTCGGGTCGTACGGATCCGGCCAGTGCCACGTGTGGTTCTTCCAGTAGCCGGGGGAGCAGCCTTCGCTGGCCACGGGGTGCGGACAGGCGCAGAAGTTGACCGTCTTCGTGCCGCCGCAGGACAGGCTCACGCAGGCGCTGAGGCAGCCGCAGGCGTCGTAATCGCACGGAAGCGTGAGCTTGACGGTGTAGTCGCCGGCCGCGAGGTTGCCGAGCGTGTACCGGCCGTCGGCACCGGTGTTCGCCGAGCCCTTCTGGACATTGTTGCGATAGATCTTCACGACTGCGCCCGCGACGGCAGCGTTGCTGGACGAGCACTTCACGACGCCAGTCACCGTGCCGGGCGGACAGCTCGGGCAGGCACAGAAGTTGGCGGTCTTCGTCTGGCCGCACGTCACGGTCACGCTAGCGCTCGTGTCGCCGCAGGCCTCGTACCCGGCGGGCACGGTGATCCGGACGGTGTAGGTTCCGGCAGGCAGGCTGCCGAAGGTGTACTTGCCGTCCGACCCGGTGGTCGTCGAGCCCTTCTGAACGTTGTTGGCGTCGAGGACGACGACCGCCACGCCCGCGACGGCCTGGCACTTCGACGAGCACTTGACCGTCCCGGTGATGCCGCCCGGCGGGCAGCTCGGGCACGCGCAGAAGTTGACGGTCTTCGTCAGACCGCACGTCAGCGTCACGCTCTGGCTGGTGCAGCCACACGCGTCGTAGCCGGCGGGGACCGTCAGCTTGACCGTGTAGGTGCCGGCCGGCAGGCCGCTGAGCGTGTACTTGCCGTCGGAGCCGGTCGTTGCGGAGCCCTTCTGGACGTTGGCAGCGTCGTAGACCTTGACGATTGCACCCGCAACGGTCTGGCAGCTCGACTGGCACTTGACGATGCCCGTGACCTTGGCCGGCGCACAACTCGGGCAGGCGCAGAAGTTGACGGTCTTCGTCTGGCCGCACGTCAACGTCACGCTGGTGCTGGTGTCTCCGCAGGCCTCATAGCCGGCGGGCACCGTGATGCGGACGCTGTAGCTTCCGGCGGGCAGGTTTCCAAGCGTGTACTTGCCGTCGGCGCCGGTGGTCGTGGAGCCCTTCTGGACGTTGCTGGCGTCGAAGACGGCGACCATCGCACCCGCGACAGTCTGGCAGCCCGACGAGCACTTGACGACGCCGCTGACGGTGGCCGGCCGACAGGTCGGGCACACGCAAAAGTCGACGGGCGTCGTCTGGCCGCAGGCGAGCGTTATGGTAGAGTTGGTGGCCCCGCAGGCCTCATAGCCGCACGGCACCACGATCGTGACCTTGTAGGTGCCCGCGGGCAGGTTGCGGAACGCGTACTTGCCGTCGCAGCCGGTCCGCGCCGAGCCCTTCTGGACGTTGTTGGCATCGTACAGCTTGACGGTAACGCCGTAGACCGTCTTGTTCGTCGTCGAGCACTTGACGGTGCCGGTCACGCTGGCGGACGCGCAGTTGGGGCAAGCGCAGAAGTCCACGGTCTTCGTTTGGCCGCAGGAGATCGTGACGCAGGAACTCGTGCAGCCGCAGGCCTGATAGCCGCTGGGTAGGGTAACCTTAACGGTATAGCTGCCGATGGAGAGGCCCGAGATGCTATAAGTCCCGTCGGCCGCGGTGCTCTGCGTGGCGACCGTTTGACCGGCCGAGCTGACGACCGTAATGGTCGCGCCGGACACGGGGGTCTGCGGGCAACTGCTTGTGCATTTGACCGTGCCGTTCAGCTTCGTGTTGCACGCGGGGGGGCACAGACAGAAATCGGCCGTCCCGTTCTGCTCGCATTGCAGCGTCACGTTGACGGACGTGGGCCCACAACTTTGGTAGTTGGGCGGCACGGCGACGGTCACCCGGTAGGTCCCGGGCGCCAGATTGGCAATTGTGTACGTGCCGTCGGTCGCGGTCGTGGCGTTGCCCGCGACGCCGTTGGTGCTGTCGAGCAGCGTGACGGCGATGTTCCCCTGGGGCAGGTTGCCGGTGCTGCAGACAGTCCGGCCGTTGATCGCCGAGCCTCGGCACGGGCACAGACAGAAATTCGCGGTCCCGTTGGTCTCGCAGACGATGGTGACCGGTACGGTATCGGGCCCGCAGAGTTTGGTGTCGGCCGTGGGCACGATCTTGACCGTGTAGTTGCCCGGGGCGAGGCCGCCGATCGTGTACGAGCCGTCCGTGTCGGTGGCGGCGGTGCCGGCGACCGCATTGCCGCCGTCGTACGCGGTGACGGCTATGCCCGCGATACCCCCGTTGTCCTGTGAGCAGGCCACGATGCCAGTGATGCTGGCGGGTCGGCACGGGCAGACACAGAAGTTCGCGGTTCCATCGGTTTCGCACGCGAGCGTGACCGGCACGGTGTCCGGACCGCACAACGTGGTGGTGGACGTAATGGTGATCTTGACGGTATAGCTGCCGGGCGGCAGATCATTGATCGTGTAGGTGCCATCCGCCTGGCTGACGGCCGATCCGACGGCCGCGTTATTGGCGTCGTAAGCCGTGACGGTCAGGCCGGCGACCGGACCGTTGTCGCGCGAGCAGGCCACGAGGCCGTTGATGTCCGACGGCGCACAGGGGCACACGCAGAAGTTGGCGGTCCCGTCCTGGTTGCAGACCAGGACAACAGCCACGGTCGCGTCGCTGCAGAGCTTGCTTCCCGCCGGCGGCGTCGCCGCAACGGTATACGCGCCGGCGACGAGCCCCGCGACGGCATAGGAGCCGCCCGCACCGGTGACCGCGGACCCCGCCACGTGGTTGCTGCTGTCGAACACGGTGATCGCGACGCCGGGTTGCGGCGTCTGTTGGCCGTTCTGGGTGCAAGCCGCCGTGCCGGTGATGCTCGTAGGCAGACACGGGCACACGCAGAAGTCGGCGGTTGCGTCGGCATTGCAATCAAGAGCTATCGCCTGGCTCGTGGCCGAGCAGGAAGCCGCATTGCTGGGTACGGTGACGACGACGGTGTAGTTGGCCGGGGCAACTAGTCCGGGAACGGCGTACGCCCCGCCGGTGCCGGTAACTGCAGTGCCGACCGGCGAGTTATTCGCGTCGTACACGGTGACGGAAACGCCCGGGATCCCCGTATTGGTCCCCGTGCAAGTGACGTGTCCGCTGATGGCGTGCCGGTCGCAGGGCGTGACGCCGATGTCCCCTTTCGACTTTCCCTCGAAGTTCACGAGGAAGCTGCCCGTGAAGGTGCAGTTCTCGCTGGTCATCGTGATGCCGATGTTGCCGCCGCCAAACAACCCGGCCATGCCGCCGCCGGTCCCGACGAAGACGAAGTCGAACAGGTCGACGTTGGAGCCGGTGTCGAGGAAGCCGAAGGCCTTGATCTTGCCGGTGAGCAGGATGCCGGAGTACTCGGGCGTGCCGTCGCCGTCGACGTCGACGGTGCCCTCGACGGTGAGGTCGTCGGTCGAGCCGTTGGAGCTAGCGACGCCGCTGCCGTTGACGAGCAGACGGATTTGCAGGGCCCGCGGGGCATCGACAAAGGCAAAGTCGCCGTTTGGAAACGTCACGGCCAACGACGAGGCGTCGACGCTGAATTGGCCGGTGCCGGCATCGTACGTGAGGTGCCCGTTGGAGTCGTAGTTGATGATCGGCGCCGTTTGCGGAACGTTCAGTAGGGCGGCCTGCGCGGCGACGGCCGATCCGATCAGGATCAGGATGATACTGAGCCGAGCAAAGTGTGTAGGTCTTCCCGAGATCATTGTCTTCTCTCCCTTTGGTTCCCTTCAATGCGCACGCGCGCTTGCCACATGGAAGTGTCGATGTCGCGCTGGGCGGCTCGGCTCCCGCCGTAGACGGCCGGGCCGGTTCAATGCGGTTATCGCCCTCGCCTGCGACTCAGGCCGAGGACGGCGGCCAGCAGAGTCAGCGAGGCCGGTTCCGGGACGCGGAACGTGTCATTCGTGGCGCCGGATCCGTTCGAAAAGCTGTGACTCCAGTCGACGTAATTCGTCGACTTGGCGCTGATGATCACGCCGGCGGTCGAGCCGAAGTTGCCCGCCATGTCGCCGCCCGTGACCGTAAACAGGAATTCAAAGGGATCCCCGTTCGTCGAGTTTCCGTACCCGAAGGCCGGTGCCGGCGCGAGCGTGCCCGTGAGCAGCGTCCCGCTGGTAAACCCGAGCGCGCTGATCTTGCCCAGAATCGAGAGCGTGCCGCCCGTCGCCGAACCGGTGTGGTCGATTGTGGCCGTCAACGAATAGGACGTGGTCGTCGTGTTCGTGATGTTGTAGGAGGTCGGCAACGAGTAGGTCAGCGGCCGCCCGGTCTCCGTGAATTGCATCGAGTTCGGATCGTAGGTCGCCGCGTTCGACGTCACGAAGACGTCTGGAAAGGCCTGGACCAGGTTCAACGGCGCGGCGAAAGCCGTGCACGCGGCCGTGCCGACCGTTACGATCAGAGCGAGCTGCACAACCCTCCGCGGAATGCTAGTCTGCATGAACAGGCTCTCCTCTTCCGTTGCGACCGATGTGCGCGAGGCCGTGATCGAGGCATCGCAGGTCGGTCAGTCAGCCGACCGAACAGGCAGAGTTCACATCGGCCGACGGCGCGGGCACTCAGGATGCCCGCATCATTCGGTACTTTGCGCTCCGACGCGCAAACCCAAACCACGGTGCTCGAACTCTCGAGGCTACAACCCTTCCCTGCGCTCCGTCGCTCGCGAACACCACCCGAGCGCCCGGCCCGACTATCGCAGAGACACAACACCTCTGTAAAAAGGCTAGGCACCCCCCGTGCGCGAAGTCAAAACGCGCACGGTCGGCAGTGATCGGCCCGCAGCGACTCAAGCCCTGCCGACTTGCCATTCGCCGCCGCCGCCGCCCGATAAGAACTTGCGGCCGAGAGGGCCGAATACGATCGCAGCGTGCGCGCTACCGCGAAGTGGTGCCCAGTGCACGGCCGGCCTGCGGCCCCGGGCACTGACCTCGTGCGGAATTCCGGGCGTAGAGGGCCGATAACTCTGGAATTGGCGGCGTTGCGCCCGAGAGCCAGATGAACACCGTCTACTGGGTCGATTTTAGTACAATGGCATCCACGTGCGACAGCAGTCGATCCGCGCGCCGGGGGCGAGCGCAGGCAAGGTGGCCGGACAGAGGCAGCAGCCGCAACACTAGCACGCAAGCGAGGTGACACGACATGTCAGACGCCAGACGGAACGTGCGTCCACGCCTGAATTGGTTCGGGCTGGCGGGTATTAGCCTGGGCTTGGCGGCCTGGGCACCGCTGGCGACGGCCGCCGTCGCGGTCCCGATGACCCTGAACACGCTGGCCGACCACGCCGGGCAGGTGATCGTCGGCCGCGTGACGGCGGTGCGGTCGTACTGGGCCAGTGACCCGCGACGCATCGAGTCGGCGGTCACGCTCGAGGGGGTCGAGTACCTCAAGGGCCGGCTGGCCGACTCGACCGACCGGTTCACGCTGATCGTGCCGGGCGGCGAAGTGGACAAGACGCGGATGACCATCCCCGACGCCCCCGAGCTGCGCGTCGGCGAGAAGTGGCTGCTGTTCCTGCTGCCGACCTATCACACGCACCCCGTTGTCGGCATTTACCAAGGCGCGTTCCTCATCAAGCCGGACGCCGACGGCGTGGAGCGCGTCATGTCGCGGGCGGAGGGCCGCGAGGCGGGCGTGGCCGGCGTCGGGTCCGACGGGTTTATCCAGTATGCGCCGAGCGCGGCCGTCGACCCGCATGAATCCCTGCAAGGCGCGGAGCACATGGGGCTGGTCACGCCGCGGGCGCAGGCGGCGGCGCCGGTGGCCTATACCGATTTCGTGACGCAACTTACGCCAGTGCTGGCGGCCAGCCGCGATCACCAACTCACGGCCCCGGCCGGCCGGCCGGCAATCGTCAAGTACCGCGCGGTGCCGCTGAGGCTGTCGCCGATGGAGCAGCGGCGGCAGGCGGAGAAGAAAGCCGGTGCGCCGGCGGCGCCAGTGCGCGGGGCGGGGGCGGCACGGCCAGCGGCGCCGCCGGTGGCACCGACGACACAGCCGAGCACGAAGGGCAAGGAGGTGCCGCGATGAAAGCGCTCCTCCGCAATTCGTTGCTCGTGGCGGCGGTGGGCGGGATCACGTGGCTGGGGAGCGACCGGGCCGCGGCGTTTTCGTATTTCTCGTACGGGGGCTACAGCGTGATCTGGTACGACGGGTACGCGGACCGTTACCTGTCAACGATCACGTTTCAGGAAGGCGACGATCCCGACGTGCTGTACCGCGCCTCAATGGGGCAATGGAGCGACGTCTGGGGCTCGAGCTTCTACTATCGCTACGGCTACGTGGATGAAGCGGACACGGTCATTGATCCGCAAGACGGTTACAGCATGACGGTGGCCGTGCCGGCGGACTCGCTGGACCCCGGCGTTCTGGCCGTGACGTACATGGTCAACTACATGGACGAGTGGTACGACATGGACATGGTCTTCGCCGACGTTCCGGACGGCGTCGGCTGGCACATGTTGACCAACCCGGATTGCGAAGTCACGGGCAACCCCGAACCGGACAACGGCTTCTCGTTCTACCTCGTCGCGCTGCACGAGCTGGGACACGCGATCGGCCTCGGGCACGACCCGGTCGGCGACGAGCCGGCGGGGACGTCGTGGCTGATCGGCACGCTGAACCCTGGCTATCCGGCGGGCGGACCAATCGGTAACCAGAACATCATCGAGTTGCACGCGGACGACCGGCGCGGGACGCGCTTCCTGTATCCGGGCTCGTCCGCACCGACGATCGACCTCGGGAACGCGGGGTATAGCGCGCGAGGGCCGCGTCTCGGACGGGCCGAGCCGTCGTTTTTCACGCCGTCGCCGATCACGCCGGACCAGGAGCTCACGCTGTGGGCGACGATCGAGAACTTCGGCAACGTGGCGGTGTCGAACGTGCGGCAGGGCTTCTATTTGTCGACTAACAACGTCATCGACGCGAACGATCTGGCGCTCGGGCACCTGTTTTGGAATCTGGGGACCGGGACCAGTTGCCGAATCGAGTTTGGTGCCGCGACGGACATTCCCGACCTTCCGGCGGGCACGTACTACGTGGGTTCGATCCTGGATGACCTCCACCAGGTCACGGAGGAGTACGAAGATAACAACCAGGCAGACTATTGCGCGCCGCTGCTGGTGGCGCAGGCCGTGCCGGCATTCGGCTCCTTCAGTCAGTACATCATCACCTGTGAAAACCCGTTTACCGGCCCGACGCCGGTGGTTACGTACCCGATCAACATGGCCCCGCTCACGTGGAGCCTGGACAACCCGCAGCCGGGGATGACGGTGGACCCGAACACGGGCGTGATTCACTGGCCGAGTCCGGTCAAGTCGCCGTTCATCTACGAAATCGTGCTGCGGGCGACGAACGGGGCGGGTACGTCGACGCAGACCGTGCGGCTGGGCGTGCAACAAGCGCCGCCGCACATCGTGGCGATCGCCAACCACGCGACGAAGTGCGGATTTGATTACACGGGGCCGACGCCAGCGCTGACCGCGCCCGCGTGCATGGCGCCGATCCTGGGTTGGTCGCTGGTCGCCGGTCCGCCTGGGATGACGATCAACACGAGCTCGGGTGTGGTCTCGTGGCCCGACGCCGATCCAGTCAACGGGCCGTACGTGGTGACGATCCGCGCGATTAACGCCGTGGGCGAGGCGACGGAGTCGTGGATCCTCTACGTGGCGTCGGCGGACGGCGATCTGGACGCCAACGGCGTGGTGGACGTGGCGGACCTGCGGTTGTTCGCGCCCTGCGTGCATGGGCCGCAGCTCCTGCCGGCGACCGGCTGCGTGTGCTCGGACTTCGACGGGGACAACGACACGGATCTGCTCGACTACGCGCGGATGATGCTCGTGTTCAGCGGGGCGACGATCCGCGAGGGGGCGTGCTGTTTCGAGGACGGCAATTGCAGCGCCGTCACGGTCGAGCACTGCTATGCGCTGGGCGGCTACTACCGCGGCGACGGCACGACCTGCGCCGGCGTGAGCTGCTCGGGCGCGTGCTGCTTCTATACCGGCGGATGCCTGAACTTCACGCTGGAGTACTGCAACATCGCCGGCGGCACGTTCCAGGGCATGGGCAGCCTGTGCGCGCAATTGACCTGCCCGTCGTCCGGCAAGGGCGCCTGCTGCTGGCCGAACCAGAGCTGCACGCTGGTCACGCCGGCGGCCTGCGCGTCCGGCGGCGGCAACTTCCGCGGCGTGGGGCTGTCGTGCGCGGCGGTCGATTGCTCCTCCCCGGTCGGCGCCTGCTGTCACACCGACGGCGCGTGCTCGGTCGGCAGCCAGAACGCCTGCACGTTGACCGGCGGCACGTACATGGGCAACCAGACCACGTGCACGGCCGGGATCTGCAACGGCGCGTGCTGCTACCCGAACGGCGCGTGCCTGGACCTCAGCATTACCGACTGCACGACCAGCGCCGGCGTGTTCGAGGGCCCGCTGACGGCCTGCGCCACGTTCCAGTGCCCGGTCGAGACGGTCGGAGCCTGCTGCCACACCGACGACACGTGCACCGAGGAGACGGCGGTGCGCTGCGCCGGGTACGGCGGCAGCTACCAGGGCGACAACACGACCTGCGCCACGGCCCACTGCACGGTACGCGGCGCGTGCTGCCTACCGACCGAGGTCTGCGCCGTCATCACATCCGTGGCCTGTGCCTGGCAGAACGGGACGTACTTCGGCCAAAGCACGGTGTGCACGGGCGTGGATTGCTCGCTCTCCGAAGTGGGCGCGTGCTACAACACGACGGACTGGACCTGCCGGATAACCGGACACGGCATCTGCACGGCCCTCGGCGGGACGTTTGAGGGTGCGGGCACGACGTGTACGAACACGATGGCGCCCGAGTACCGCAACACCATCGCTAATCCCACCACGTACTACAGTCCCGGGGCAAACAAAGCCCTGGGCGACGACATGACGCTGGCGGGAACGGCCCGCGGGCTCACCTACTACGATCTGGCGGTCGCCGGGACCGCCAATCACGCGTACAACGTCACCGCCGCCCTGTACACGAACTGTCCGGGGCTGGGTGGAACGCTGATCGCCGGCACGCAGCGCACGTGGAACGGCGTTCCGGGTGACGACTCGATTTACCTCCTGTCGGCCGATTTCTCGACGCCGGTGCGTGTGCCCGACAGCGTATGGATGGTCGTGACGTTCTCGACGGCCGATTCCGGCTGGGTGGTCGCCGAGCAGGCCGAGACCGGGTCGACGCAGAACATATTCGGGCAGAACGATCCGCCGTGGGCGTGCGACTACTGGTTTGGCCCGCCGCCGGCGGATTATGCCGGCTTCTGGGCGGACATTCAGTGCGTCGCGATACCCGAGGCACAGGGCGCGTGCTGCCACACCGACCACACGTGCACGCAGGGGACGATTCCGGCGTGCACGGCATTCGCCGGGCTGTTCATGGGCGAAGGCACGACGTGCGCCACGGTCAACTGCGCGAGCATCACCGTAGGCGCCTGCTGCGACATCGCCACCTGGACGTGCACGATGAAATCGGCCGCGGACTGCACGGCCGCCGGCGGCAGCTTCGACGGCGTCGGGACGAGCTGCACGGGCGCGTGCCCGGAGTACCGCAACGAGATCAACCCGGTCACGCTGTCGTACAACCCCGGCAAGCCGATGGCCGACGACCTGACGCTGGCCGGCACCGCCCGCGACCTGATCTACTTTGAGGTTGCGGTATACGGCGGCGGCGGCGGGCCATTCGACCTCGATGTTGCGCTCTATAACGGCTCGCCGTGCTCCGGCGGAACGATCCTCCCCGGCACGCTCGTCAGCGGCGCGGGTCTGCCGGACGGGCAGGTGCTGAACCTGACGGTGACGCTGCCGGCGCCGGTGACGCTGCCGAACACGGTGTGGATGGTGATGGAGTTCTCGACCGCGTACGCCGGGTGGATTGTCGCCGAGACGGCGGAGGCCGGCTCGACGGCGAACGTCTTTGGCCTGGCGGCGTACGACGGGCAGCAGTGGACCTGGACGTGCAACAACACGGTTGACGGTGCGTACGCGGGCTTCTGGGTGAGCTTACAGTGCATCGACGCGGGCAAGAGCGCGCGCGGCGGCACGGTTGGAGCGCCGATGCTCCAGGTGACGCCGATCGCGACGCCGCTGGAGTCGGTACGGCTGGGGTNNGGTACGGCTGGTGCATCCGGCGGACGAGATTCGCGGCACGCCGGGCACCCGGCTGCTGGCGGTGCCGGCGGCGACGAAGTTCCGCGCGGCGCCGGTCGAGGTTCAACCGTCGTCCGGCGCACTGACGCCAACTCGCGCGGTGAAGCGCGCTGGGCGCTAAGAGAGCGGAGGAGATTGGAAGCATGGTTGCTGTGCACAATGCGAGATTCCGAGGCGCGGCGGTGGCCGTAGTGTTGATGGCTCTGGGTCTGCCGGCCGCGTGGAGCCAGATCGTCAGGACGGCAGCGGAGCTGGGGCTGCGCGGGCTGGCGCCGGACGAGAAGGTGCTGGTGCTGAGTGCCGATCCCGGCGCGACGCCGGTCGAGCCGCTCGCGACGGCGTCGCTTTCGACGCTACACCTGGGGTCGGGCGCGATGCACACGGTCACCGACTATCGCACCGGTTGCCCGGACCTGGGTTTCTCGCAGTACGCCTATGCGCGCGACAGCGGCAACAACTGGCCGTGGCTGCCGGCGAACACGCTCGTGGCCGACGACCTGACGCTGCTGCCCGGGACGTGGCTGGTCGATTGCACGGACGTGCTCATTCAAAGCCGGGGGACGGCCGCGCACGCGCTGACGATCCAAGCGTATGACGGTTGCAACGGTCTGCCCATCCCGGGCTCGCTCGAAACCTGGACGATCCCCGCGCACAACGGACCGATTGTCCTGACCGACAACGGGGACGTCCATTTCTTCGCTTCGGGCACGATCTACTTCGGAATGACCACGGCGGCCAACAACGTGGACGGGTGGTACCTCGGCACTGTCCAGGCAGCGGGCTCGACGCTGAACACGATTCAACTCGGGACGGACTGCAACGCGTGCATCGACGACTGCACCACGTACGGCGGCTTCATCGCCGTGCTCTATGGCTGCAAGGTGCCGACAATCACGACCCAACCGACCAACGGCACGATCTGCTCCGGCGGCTGGTACCAGTTCTGCGTCTCGGTGCAGGGCAGCGGGACGGTCCAGTACCAGTGGCAGCAGGACGCGAACAACATCACCGGCGCGACGTCCGCCTGTTACGTGGCGACGACGGCGGGGTCGTATCGCTGCGTTGTCACGGACTCGTGCAGCACCGTGACGAGCAATGCAGCCACGCTGACCGTCCGCACGGGGCCGGTGATCACGACCCAGCCCACCGGCGGCGTGATTTGCGCGGCGCGGGCACAACACATGTGCGTCGCCGCCGACGCGATCGGCACGCCGCACTACCAATGGAAGCGTGGCGGACTGACGCTGATCGGGGCGACGGCGTCGTGCTATGACGCGACGGCGGCGGGGTCGTACACGTGCGTGGTGACCGACGATTGCGGGCCGACGACCAGCGCGCCGGCGACGGTGCTACTCGCCACGCCCAGCACGGGTGATTTCAACGGCGACGGCACGGTGAACGGCGCCGACTGGGATCTGTTCCGGCCCTGTTTCGCCGGGCCGGGCAACGGGCTCGCGTCGGGCTGCGAGTGCAAGGACACCGACGCAGATACGGACGCCGATCTGGCGGACTTTGCGGTTTTACAGCGTGGATTCGCCGGCTGAGAGCAGGAACTGAGGAGGATCGGAAGATGCGCCGGGTTAGCTGCTGCGCACTCCTGAGCATTTGTGCGGTTCTCGGGGCTACGGCGACGCCGGCTCGCGCGCAATGCGATCCGAACTGGCAGTTACCAGTCGGCGTGTCGGGGCCGAACAACACCGTCTACTGCGCGCTGGCGGTCGATGAGCCGTCGGTGATCGGGCCGGCGGTGTACGTGGGGGGGCAGTTCAGCACCGCCGGGGGCGTCACGGTCAACAACATCGGGCGCTGGAGCGGGACCGCGTGGTCGGCACTCACCACGGGCACGCAGAGCACCGGCACGGTGTATGCGCTCGCGGCCAAAGACGGGCTGCTGTACGTGGGCGGCGGGTTCGCCAGCATGGGCGGGCAGCCAAGCACGCGCGGGCTCGCCAAGTGGGACGGCACGGCCTGGTCCACCGTCGGCGGCAGCATGGCGGCGAGCAACTCGGGGCCCCGCGCGCTGGCCTTCTGGGGTAGCGATCTGTACTGCGGCGGGTACCAGAACGACATGGGCGGAGTGACGCTGCACAAGCTCGGCCGGTGGAACGGGACAGTGTGGGCCCCCCTACCCGGCGACCCAATTGGCTCAACTGATAACGTCCTGGCCGTGGCCGTATACGATGACGGCGGCGGGTCGGATTTGTACGTCGGCGGGACGTTCGCGTCGGCGGGCGGCAACAGCTACAACCGGAACATCTTCCGCTGGGACGGGACCAGCCTCACGGCGCTGGGGCGCGGAGCGAACGACGCGGTCGAGGCGATGGCCGTCTGGAATGGCAGCTTGTATGTGGGCGGGTACTTCACGCACGTGTACCAGAGCGACGGCACGGACGTGGCCGCCAACAAGATCGCGCGCTGGGACGGCACGAGCTGGCACGCGGGCGGCACTTCGGCCATGGGTACCTCGTCCGGCATTCACGTCTGGGCGCTCGACGTGTTCAACGCCGGCAGCGGAGATGCGCTGTACGCCGGCGGCAGCTTCACGACGGTCGATGGCGCGACGATCCGCTACCTGGCGCGGTGGAATGGGACGGCGTGGGGCGCGGTCGGGGCGTCGAACTTCAACGGGTACATCTATGCCCTGATCACATCGCGGTACGACGGCGGGTTGTACGCGGGCGGGACCTTCACGACGGCCGGCACGCCCAGCGCCAACCGCATCGTGCGGTGGGCCGGGGCGCGGCCGGTTTCGCCGGTCAACGCGGCGGCGACGCCGGCGGTAATCGGGGTCGGCGAATCGTCGACGCTGAGCGCGTCGGTCGCCGGGTCGACGATCTACTGGTACACCGGCGGTTGCGGGACGATGCTGGTCGGTACCGGCAATTCGCTCGCCGTCTCGCCCACGGCCACGACCACCTACTACGCGCAGGCGTTCAACGGCACCTGCTATAGCTACGCGTGCGACGACGTGACTGTCACCGTCAACTGCGCCCCGCCGACGCCCACCAACGCGGCCGCGACGCCGCCAGTGATCACGCTCGGCGAGTCGACGACGCTGAGTGCGTCGGTCTCCGGAGCGACGATTTACTGGTACACGGGGAGTTGCGGCGGCACGCTCGTTGGAACCGGCGATACGCTCGACGTCGCGCCGAGCGTGACGACCACGTACTACGCCCGGGCGTACAGCGGCACCTGCTTCAGCGACGGCTGCGACGACGTGACCGTCACCGTGAATTGTGCCCCGCCGACGCCGATGAACGCCGCGGCAACACCCGCCGCGATCACGCTCGGCGACTCGTCGACACTGACGGCATCCGTCAGCGGCGCGACGATCTACTGGTACACGGGCGGATGCGGGACGACGCAGGTCGGCACCGGCGACTCGCTCGTCGTCACGCCGACCGTGACGACCACGTACTACGCCCGCGCCTACAACGGCACTTGTTTCAGCGACGCCTGCGGCTCCGCGACCATCACCGTGAATTGCGCCCCGCCGACGCCGGACAATGCGGCCGCCACGCCCCCGGAGATCACGCTGGGCGAGTCCTCGACGCTCAGTGCTTCGGTCGCCAATGCGACGATCTACTGGTACACCGGCGGGTGCGGGACGACGCTGGCCGGCGCCGGCAATTCGCTCGACGTCACGCCGAGTGTGACGACCACCTACTATGCCCGCGNNTCAACTGCGTGCTGCCGACAATCACGCAGCAACCGGCCGGCGGGATCATCTGCGCCGGCCATTCGCTGCAAATGTGCGTGGTGGCCAGCGGCAACGGGACGCTGCATTACCAGTGGAAGCGCGGCACTCTCGCGCTGATCGGCGCGACCGCGCCGTGCTACACCGCGACGCAGGCGGGATCGTACACGTGCATCGTCACGGACAATTGCGGGCCGCGGGTTAGCGATGTGGCCCCAGTTTATCTCGCGACGCCACAGACCGGCGACCTCGACGGCAACGGCCACGTCGACATGGATGATTTCGCCCGCCTCGTCGGGTGTTTCGCGGGTCCGGGCTACGGCCTGCCGGCCGGGTGCGAATGCGTGGACGTGGTACCGGACGGGCAGATTGACCTGGCGGATTTCGCGGCGTTTCAGGCGCTGTACACGAACTAGAGCGGGTTCAGAGAGACGCGGGCGTAGGCCGGGAGGGCGAGGCTCCTGCCGAGCCGCGGCTCGTCG
>PMMM01000118.1 GCA_003162245.1 Phycisphaerales bacterium | reverse complement strand
GCCGCCGGCTTCTTCCGCCACTGTGGCTACGCATCGGATATTAATTGAAAATGCTCTAGCGGATCGCGTCGGCGAACTCGTGGGCGGGTCGCTCTGTGGTGAGGATCTGCCGCGCCAGCGACTGCGCCCGCTCAATCGCCTGGTCCATGTCGTAGTAGCGGTATTCGCCGAGCCGGCCACAGATCAGGACGTTGGAGTCGCGATCGGCCAAGGCCCGGTAGCGCTCGTACAGCCGCCGGTTCGGCTCGTCCGGGAACGGGTACTCATAATCATCCGGGGCGGTCGGTGTGCACGGACATTCCGTCGTCAGGAGCGTGCCGGCGATGCGGTCCGCCTCAGCGGCGGGCAGCATGTGCTTCCACTCGATCGTGCGGATGTGCGGAACGTCGGCCGCTGGCTCGTTGACCTGTCCGCACGGTAACGCCCACCGCGTATCGGGCAGATACGTCGTCGCGCGGTGTTGCCCGCGATACGCCAGGCGGCCCAGCGCATTATCAAAGAAGGCGTCGATCGGGCCGGTGAAAACGAGCAGTTCGCGCCAGCGGAACTCGTCGCGGCGGCGCAGGAAGTCGCAATTCAGCCGCACCGGGATGCCCGCGAGCATCTGCTCGATCATGTCGCTGTAGCCCCGGGACGGGAGGCCCTGGACGCGCCGGTCGGGCGTGAGGCGCGGGTTGTCGTCCGCACGCACGTCAAAACGCCGGCAAAGGTCGGCGGCTAGCGCGTGGGCGGGCCGGCCCCACTGCTTTTCCGTGTAACCGCGGACGAAGTCTTCGTAGATCGCGCGCGGCATGAGCGCCAGAGCGGCTTCCTCGAAGTTCGTCGGCGCGCCGCGGAACTCGGGCGACCAGCTCGCGCCGACGGTTCGGCGGATGTAGCTGGCGGCGACGGGCCAGTTTTCGCAGCGGCCGCGGACGCGTGACTGGACGACGGCCTCGAAGGGGCGGAAGGCGGCGAAGCGGTTTACGAAGGCCCAGGTGGCTGAGGACGAGGTGCGAAAGTAGTGCGGCCCGTACCGGCTCATGTGGACGCCGCAGGGGTGCAGGGTGTCGGCGACGTTTCCGCCGAGGAAGGGGCGGCGTTCGAGGACGAGGACGGAGCGGCCATTGTCGGCGAGGGTTCGCGCGATAGTTGCGCCAGTGAGGCCGCTGCCGACAATGAGGAACTCGGGGGGCATAGAAGACCGCGGATCGCAGGGGGCGACCTTGGCCGCGCGGCGGGTCGCCCGCGCTCCTATCGGGGGGTTGCGGCGGAGGCTGAAGATGGCGGGCGGACACGTCGATGGGGTGAACATGCCGACCCGCGCGCCAGAGGTATCGGTGATCGTCCCGTGCTACAACGCGGCGGAGACGCTGCCGGCCACGCTCGCGAGCATCCAGGCGCAAACCCAGCGCGACTGGGAGGCGCTGTGCGTGGATGACGCATCGAGCGACGGGACGCCGGGGTTGCTGGCGGCCGCGGCGGCGGTGGATTCGCGAATCCGGGTTGTCCCCGTGCCGCACGGCGGCGTGGCGGCGGCGCGGAACGCGGGCGTGGCGCTAACGCAGGCACCGTATGTGCTGTTCCTCGACGCGGACGACGTGCTGCGGCCGACGGCGCTGGCGACGCTGCTGCGTGCCGCGCGGCGCGCCGGACCTCGGGCGCTGGCCGCGGGGGGGTATGAGCTACTGGACCAGGCGGGGCGGACGCTGAACATCTACCACTTTCCGACACCGGGGGCGTTCGAGTTCGATGCGCTGTTGCGGGGAAATCAGCTTTCGCCGACGACGCTCGTGCCGCGGGCGGTGCTGGGCGCGGCGCCGTTCGACGCGGCGCTGCCGACGTGCGAGGACTGGAACCTGTGGCTGCGGCTAGCGCACGAAGACGTCGGGTGCGTAACCGTGCCGCAGGTGATCTACGGATTTCGGCTGCGGCATGGGAGCCTCACGCACGCGGCGGACCGGCTGTATCGGGCCGGCCGGATGGTGTTGGACAAGTGGGGGCCGCACGCGCGGGCGCGCAACGATTTGCCTGGGCACTACCGCCGCCTGGGGTGGACTTGCGGGGCAATGGCGGCGGCGAGCGGTGCGCCGGACGCCGTCCTGACATACTTGCGCGGTCTGCCGCCCGTGGCGGTCACGCCGGAGTACGAGCAGGAAGTCGCGGGCGCCATTCACGCGGCCTTTCAGTTCGTGCGTGGCGCGCAGGGACAGACTTGGGGCGCGCATCGCGCGGAGTGGCTGGAAGAGGCGCGGGCGTGGTTGACGGGTACGCCGCTGGCGGCTTCGGCCGACGCGATTGTCGAGCGGGCGCCCGCGTTTCCGCTGAACGCGGTCGGGCGGTACGCGGCGGTGAACGAATTTCTGGATCGCTATCCGCGGACGCAGCGGCTGGTCGTGTACGGTGTGGGGCTCAACGGACTGGTGTTGCTGGAAATGCTCTGCAGCGACGGCGGGGGGGGCCGGCCGAGGCTCTCGGTCGCCGACGATTTCGCAGCGCTGGAGGTGCTCGCGGCATTCGGGTTGCCGACCGACGATCCACGGCGCTGGGGGCACTGGCCCCACGGAACACGCGTCGTCATTACGCCGAACGACCACGCGGCCATGCGCACGACGCTGCGGCTGGCGGGCGGGCAGGAGGGGGTCGATTTCCTCGTGCTGACGCGTGAAGCGGGGCTGCTGGAGCACGCCGCGGCCGAGGTGACGTGCCGATGAAGCCGTGGCCGATCACGATTTCTCTGCCCACCGGGCTGGTCATCGGCGGCGTGACGACCTGGGCGGTGCAGTGGGCACGCAAGCTGGCAGAGACGGAGCGCGAAGTTCGTCTTATCGTCCACGAGCCGTTTGAAGAACACGACGAGCTGACGCCGGACGCGGCCGGGCTGCCGCCGGCGGTACGGGTGGTGCGCGCGCCGAATCTGAAAGACCCGCTGGCTTGGCAAAGAAACGTCGAGTTGTACCGCGGGCAACTGCCGACGATTCTCGTGCCGAACGTGCTGGCCGAGAGCTATGCGCTGGCGGCGGTGCTGACCGCGGTTTTTCCCGAGCGGTTGCGCGTCGTCGGCTGGTGCCACTCGGACAACCCGTACGATTACACCTACCTGTCGTACTACGAGCCGATCATCCAGCGCTACGTTGCGGTCAGCCAGCGGTGCCTCGGCCAGCTCCGGTCGCGCCTGCCGACCCGCGCGGCCCAGATGGACCACCTGCCGTATGGCGTGCACGTGCCGCCGGAGACGCCGCGCCCGGCGCTCCGTGGGCGTCCGATCCGGCTGGTTTACGCCGGCCGGATGGAGCAATTCAACAAGCGCGTGTTTGATCTGGTGAAGCTGGGAACGCTGCTGGATCGGCGGGGCATCTGGTTCGAACTGCGCCTCGTCGGCGACGGGCCGCAGGTCGCGGAGCTGCGCGAACGGATCGCCGCCGCGACCGCGCAGCTCGCGAACCCGGCCAACACGATTCGCTGGGAGCCGCCGGTGCCGCACGAGGCGATGCCGGCGGTCTGGTCGTGGGCGGACGCGTCGCTGCTGGCCTCGGGGTACGAGGGGTTCAGCATCTCGATGATCGAGTCCATGGCGTGCGGGTGCATCCCGGTGGTCAGCCGCGTGCAAAGCGGCGTCGCGGACATCGTGCGCGAGCGGCGCAACGGCCTGACGTTCCCGGTCGACGATCTCGAAACGGCGGCGGACTGCGTTCAGTGGCTGGCGCAGCACCCCGCGGAGCTGCCGGCCATGTCGCGCGCCGCTCGACAGGCGGCCGACGAGACCAGCGGCTACGAACGTTTTGCGGCCCGGGCGCTGGCGATCATGGACGAGGCGGCGCGCGGCCCTGCGCGGGCCTGGCCGTCCAGCCGGCCGGCGCACATGAACACCGCGGGCGCGCCCACCGGCGCCGCCGCAGACCACGATGCGGCCGAGCGCTTGCGCCGCATGCTACAGGCGGTGGCCGAGGCGGACGCGGGGCCGGTAGCGATCTACGGCGCCGGCAACCACACGCGGGCGCTGGGCGCCGTGCTGGCCGAGTCGCCGGTGGACATCGTGGCGATCCTCGACGACGACCGAAGTCTGATCGGGCGGCGACTGTGGGGGTGGCCCATAGTGGCAGCACCGGACGCGTCCGCGACCGGCGCCCGCGCCGTGGTCATTAGCTCGTGGATGCACGAAGCGGCGATCTGGGAGCGCCGCCGGGGGTTCGAGCAGCACGGCCTGCGGGTGTTTCGGCTGTACGGCGATGCGGACGGCTCAGGGGAAACTGTGTCCGAGCGCCAGGCGCTCGCCCCAGCTCGCGTCGAAGCGGAGGTGGAAGCCGCTGACAAACCCCTCGCGGAAGCAGCGGCGCTTGACCGGCTGTAGCAGCCGCAAGAGCGCCGTACGCATGGCCGGCCAAGCGGCGATTTGTGCCACCGGGCGGTCCGCCCAACTCTCGAATTCGGCGGCGGCGGCCGCGTGATCGCCGCGGTCAAGCTCCAGCCAGGCAGCGAACCTGTCGCGCAGCGCCTCCGCGTCGCGTGTGCGGAAAATCGCCTCGAAGCAGTCGGGGTTGACCGCCGCCAGGCACGCCGCCATGCGGCCGAGGCACGTCTCGCGGCGGCAGTAGTCCGGCCACGTCATGCGGTGATCGTGGGTGTTGAGCGCCGAGGCTTGGTAGAAGACGCCGGGGTAACCGCTCTGCTCGACGCGATAGGCGAGCTCGAGGTCTTCGTAGCCGTAGGGACGGAGCCGCTCGTCGTAGCCCCCGACGCGGTCGAAGAGCGTGCGCGGCACCGAAGTGTTGCAGCCGAAGGCGTGACGGAAGCCGTAGGTCCGTTTGGGCTCCATCTGGTCGTAGAAGAACAACAGCGACGTGTCGCGCGCGAGGGCATCGAACACGGTCGGGGCGGGCCATTCGCAGAAGCGCGTCAGCCCGACGACCAGGCCCGGTCGGCCACGCTCATGGTGTGCCGCGACGTGCTGGGCGACCCAATCGGGCTGCGCGTACGTGTCGTCATTGGTGACGATGAGCAGCTCGCCGGCCGAGGCGGCCACTGCCGTGTTGCGGGCGGCGCCGATGCCGCAGCGGGACAGAGGCAGGAACTGCGTGCGCGCGGGCGCGTCGAGCGCGGCGTAATCGTCGGCGGCGTTCGCGCCGTCGACGGCGACGACGGTCTCGAAGGCGACGTTCGCCGGCAGGCGCTGTTGCGCGAGCGCCGCCAGGCAGTTTTGCAGCTTGGTGGGGCGCCCGCAGGTCGGGATGATTACGGAGACGTCCGTGATGCGCGTCGGTCTGCTCACAGTTCTACGTCGCGGTGCGGGCCTGGTAATGCGGTTGGCAACCGTGTGCATTATCGGACAGCGAACACATGGGCTTGAGCGTTGCGCGCGGGTGGCGGGTTGGGGGGATGAACGCGGCCGGCGACGGGTCCGATAGGTAGAGCGGGATCGTTACGCGCCTTCACGAAACGCTGCGCATGAGCACACACACCGCCCGCAAGATCGTGGACGCCGCAGCGCTGTCGCAGTCGCTCGATGCGCTGCGGACGGCGGGCAAGACCGTCGTCCAATGTCACGGGTGCTTCGATATCGTGCACCCGGGACACATCCGCTACCTGCAATTCGCACGCGGGCTCGGCGACGTGCTCGTGGTGTCGCTGACCGGCGACGGCTCGGTGGGCAAGGGGCCGGACCGGCCTTACATCCCGCAGGATTTGCGGGCGGAGAACCTCGCCGCCCTGGAGTGCGTCGATTGGGTCGTGGTCGACACGCATCCAACCGCCTGCGAGCTGCTCGACACGCTGCGGCCGGACGTGTACGTCAAGGGCCGCGAGTACGCGTCCGCCACGGATGAGCGCTTCCGCCGCGAGTGCGAGATCGTGGCCCGCTACGGCGGCCGCGTGGTTTTCCACAGCGGCGACGTGGTGTTCAGCTCGACGCGACTGCTGGAAGCGACGCGCGGCGACGAGGCGTTGGACGAGCAGCGGCTGCGGTCGTACTGCGAGCGGCACGAGATCGACTTGCGTACTGCCAGTGCGACCGTGGAGGCCTTCGCGGGCTTGCGCGTGGTCGTCGTGGGGGACCTCGTGTGGGAACGATACGTCCTGTGCGATGCGTCGGGGGCGGACGACGGGGCGCCGATCCTCTCGTTGCAGCGTCTGGGCGCGACGGACCATTGGGGCGGCGTCGCGGCGGTCGCCGCGCAGCTCCGGGCGCTGGGTGCCCGGCCGTGCGTGCTGAGCGCGGTCGGTCGCGACGGGGTTTCGTCGCGGCTGGTCGCCGGACTGACCGAGTTGGGCATTGACGGGCGCTATCTGCCGGTGCGGCCCGGACTGGTCGAGCACAGCACGTTCGTCGCGGACGAGAGCAAGGTGGTGCGGCTGACCGAAGGCGGGACGGCGCCGCTGGACAGCCGCGCGGAGGAACAGGCGGTCGCCGCGCTCCGCGAGCTGCTGGTCGGCGCGTCGCTGCTGATCTGGTGCGACTACGGCTATGGGATGGTGCAGCCGAAGCTGATGCGGACTGGGGCGTGCCTGGCCCGGCAGCAGGGCGTGCCGGTTGCCGGCTACGCGACGGGGCAAGGTGGAAACCTGACCGGGCTGGTTGAGACGGACATGCTCCACACGACGGAGCGCCGCCTGCGCGAGGCCATGCACGACATGGGGTCGAGCCTGCCGGCCGTCGCGTACACGCTGCTGAACGCGACGCACGGCCAGACCCTGCTCGTGTCGCTGCGCAAGCGCGGGCTGGTCGGGTTCCGGCGGCCGGACGGGGACGGCGCGGCCGGCCTCCACGAGCGACTGACGAGCGAATTCGTGCCGTGCCTGGCGCCGAACTTCGTCGATTCGCTCCAGGCCGAGGAAACCAAGCTCGCGGTCGCGGCGCTGACGCTCGCGGCGGGCGGAACGCTGCCGGTGGCGGCGTATCTGGCCAGCGCGGCCGAGAGCTTCGCGGTCACGCGCGTGGGCGGGACGGTCGCGCAGGCGCACGAATTGCAGGCGTGGCTGGCCCGGCGTGCGGAGTTGCGGCCGCGCAGCCCGTTCTTCCCCGACGAAGCTACGCTCGGCGACATCGCGGCGCTCGCCCCGCCGCTGGACGCCGTCGCGACGGCCTTCGTTCCCGGCGGGCAGGCGTCATGAGCGGTCCGAAGGGCACCGACGTCACGCTTTACATCCCCGTGCGGAACTGCGCGCGGACGCTGCCGGCCGCGATTGCCGGCGCGGCGGCTCAGGCCGCTGCGCCGGCCGAGATCATGCTGGTGGCCGACGCGCGCTCGGACGACGACACGCTGCGCATCGCGCGGGCGTCGGGCCTGCGCGTGATCGAGCAGCGGGAGGGCCGGCTGGGATACGCCCGCAACCTCGCGCTGACGCATTGCCGGACGCCGTGGCTGGCTTCGTGCGATGCGGACGTGACGCTCGAGCCCGATTGGCTGACGCGGCTGATGGAGCGGGCTGAGCCGCACATCGCGGCGTTGAGCGGCTGCACGCTCGAGCGCCTATTCACCGACGCCGACCGCTGGCGTGCGGTGAATATGCCGCACAACTGGGGCCCGCTGCCGCTCGACAACCCGTTCATGCTGATCAGCGAGATGCTCGCGCGGGTCGACGCGCTGCGGGCCGTCGGCGGATACCTGCCTGACCTGGCCTACGGCGAGGATTCCGATTTGTGTCAGCGGTTGCGGCACGCCGGATTCGCACTGCGCTATGAGCCGGGGGCCGTGGCGCACCATGATCGCCGGGACAGCGTCGAGAGCGTGCTCGACCTGCGGTGGGTGTACTCGTTTCACCGTCAGCGGCCGCGGTTCGAGAGCCTGCCCGGGCTGGTGGAGAAGCTGGGGATCAACCGGACCTACTGCGTGCAAAGCCTGTCGCAGACGCTGCACAGCCCGCACGCGGACACGCTCGCGCTTAGCGTAATGCTGTGGTTCCACCACGCGCGCCGCGATCTGCTGGCCGCACTGGCACGCTGGCCACTGGTGACGGCCGAAGCCCGCAACACCTGTGTCGCGGAGCTCTGGGGTGCCCTCGACGCGGCGCTGGTCGGGCCGTGGTCGCCGCTGCGGGCGCCTTTGCTCAGCTGCCTGCCGGACGTCGCGGCACACAACACGCAGGACGGCGGTTTGGCGGCGACGCCGGGCTTTCGGGCCTACCTGGCCAGCGCTGCGCAAGCCACACGCGACTTCCTGGCGGAGATTCCGGACGAACTGGTGCCGGCGATCCTGAATTCCGCCGTCCGAATGGCCGGCGAGACACCGTCGGCACCGTTCGAGCGGCCGCGACTCGTGGTTCAGGAGGAGGATCGCCGGCGACTAGCGCAGCAAGTCCGGCGGCCGGCGTGGAAATGGAGCGAGCTCCGCGAGACGCTCCGCAAGCTGAACTGCGAGGTCAGCGACGATGCTCTCGCATCGACCGACGGACCCACGTTACCAGGCGAGGCGCCTGCGGACGGCGTGGCAGCCGGCGCGGGAACCGTCGTTCTGGTGCCGCACCTGGAGGCCGGCACCGAGCCCGCGGCGCAGTTAGCGGCGGCGCTGGCGCGGCCCGAGTGGGTGGTCATCGGGTATCAGAACCCGGCGGTGCTGGTGGCCGCGGTCCCGATCCTGACGCCGCGCGATCTGGCCTGCATTTGCGCCGCCGCCGGCGCGGAAATCCGACACTTCTACACCGAGGCGGGCCGGACGCTGCTCGTGGCCCGCCGCACGTCCGTCTCGCGGCGTCATCATCCCCCAGCGCAGACCGTGCCCGCAACCCAATGTTGCGTCGGCCCCCTGTGCCGTAGCGTCGGCCCCCCGTGGCCNNCGTTAAGGCGGGCGGAGCGCAACCCGTGGGCAGGGGGTCATGTTTCAACCGACCCGCCCCGAAGGGGCGGAGGGACCGCCGGGGCGCGCAACGAATCAATCGAACACGCAGCGCTCGTCGAAATCGATGCCGTGGGCGCGGACGTTCCTCGCCCAGGCGGGGCGGCGGAACGTAGCCACGGGTAAAGCGCGTAGGGGCGGTCGCATCCGTCCGCGACCTGCCAGTCCGCTTGGCGCGCATCGAAGTCCCGGAGGGACGACTGTGCGGACCGTTGGCCTGATCCTCCCCGCCGCGCTGCGCCACCGCCGATCGCCACGCGGCGTCCGGCGGTGCGACGGAACCCCGTTCCAGTTCTTCTTGCATTCGCTGCGGCCTCGCTGCATCATCCAGCGCGCGGGTTTGTGCCGCTGCGAGGGTTGCCGATGAACGACGCTCCGGACGATCGCGCTCGCGCGCTCGGTTGGGTTTACGTCATCGAGGCGGTTGGGCAGCACCTCTTCAAGGTTGGGCTTACCGCAGCGTCGCCAGAGAGCCGCCTTCGACAGCTCCAAACCGGGTCGCCGCATAAACTCGAGATCCTGGCCGCATTCACCTGCGAAGAACCGCAACGCGTCGAAGCGGAACTACACCGGTTCCTTGGCTCGTACGCGGGCTCGCAGCGCTCGAATGGCGAGTGGTTTTCTCTCACGCGCGAGGCCATCCTCGAAATTCTCATGACGCTCTTCGCGAAGCTGGCCCGCGGGTGCAGCCTTGCTCAGATCAGGGCGCCGCGGAAGCTCGGCGAATCCAACGCGCTCGGCAGGCTGGCTCGGCTGTGCCGTGCCGGCCACGACCCCGCTCTCGACTTGGAGGCAATCCGCGACAGAGCGTTGCGAGCGACTGAGGGCCGCTCGAACGAGAAGGAGCGCTACAGCGTGTTCGAGGTAGAGGGCTGTGCCCGCGTTGGTGATATCGGGGCAACGTGTTGGGGTGAAATCGAGGTTCCGTTCAAGGCTCTGGCGATCGGTGGCCCCACGCACCCCGAACACAACGACCACGTCATCGCGCTGATTCCGAAGATACACGGCAACTCGGCCGCGAACGCCGAGTTTTTTGCTAACGCCAACTATGACGTGCTGGCGTTGGTGAAGGAGATTGAGCGGTTGACCCGACCGAAGGACGACTGACGCACCGCTTTGCCCGTAGGGACAACCGTTCGAGGTGCGCGAACAGCTCTTGCGCACGGCCCTCAAGCGCCGCGCTCAGGCGAAACTGGCGGATCACATACTCGTACGCTATGTGGAGGACGGTACACGCTTCAAGCGCGAGCACGTCTCTTGAGAAAAGGAGCGAAGATCGGGCGCGAGGGCGGACCAAGAAGTGGGACGACCCGTCTGGGCGCTTCTGCAGAAGCTCTTCGAGCACGACAGGACGGGCATGGGCCGCCGCATTCCCCAACTCGCGGACTGGGAACTGCATCAGGCGCATTGCATCGGCGTACTCCTCCAGCGCCTTCTGCTTCTCGTTCCGACCGATGTCCTTCCAGCGCCTGGGCCATTGCGGCTTACGTCCCTTCGGTACCTTTGGCCCCCGCGACTGGAACGCCGGGTGTTTCAGTGCCTGCCTGTAATTGTGAATTATCTGCTGTGCTCTCGTGTCGGTTCTGGCAAGTTGTCTCGGTGACTTATGCTGAAGCGCCGCGTGGAACGTGAGGATGCTATGCTGGTCAACAATCGACTCCAGCCGGAAGAGCTCAATCAGGTGGGCCCGTTTTGACGGATCGTGGAGGATGTAAGCCATGTCGATGAGCGAATCCAGCATGGCCCGTCCGATGATCTTGGCGTCCCACGTATGGCCCGCGCGAATCAAAGCCCGCGCAGCAAGCCCTGAGCTTGTGAGTCGGGCCAGAAGCGCAAAAACCCAGGCATGCAGCCCTTCATCGGGCTTGCTGTACTCGATTTCCGCGAGGACCGCGCGACCCAGGCTGAGCAAGTCGTCCAGAACCTTGAGGTGCGGGGCTGATCGGGCTTCGCTTGCCATCGCGTACTAGCCTCTCCATCCCCGGTGTGCGCACCAGCAGGCACGCGCCAAAGCTACCGCCATCGGCGAGTTAACGGAAGCGCGGCGCCGAGCAATCCTCTTGCGCTCATTCGGGCACGCCCCGACCGCCCGCGCTTTGCGCCGCCAGCACCCTGGGCTGGGCTTGGCGTGCCCGCCGCCGCACGCCAAAAACCGTGCAGCTCCCGTCAATCTCCGCCAGAACCCGCCAAATTCCGCCACCGGCCAACACCATCGCCGTTTCGCTTTGCTTTTCTCCATTCCTGAGGA